>JAPLPI010000217.1 GCA_026400305.1 Alphaproteobacteria bacterium
CCGGAGGTGGAACGAAAATTCACACCGAGTTCACGCGCCACGATCTGCGCCAGGGTCGTCTTGCCCAGCCCGGGCGGACCGTGAAACAGCACATGATCCAGCGCTTCGGCGCGCGCCTTGGCGGCATCGATGAAGATGGACAGATTTTCGCGCGCCTGTTGCTGGCCGACGAAGTCAGCCAGCCGCTTGGGACGCAGCGAAGCTTCCAAGATATCGTCTTCGGTACGCTCGGGCGCAACGATGCGTTTTTCCGTCATCGCGCCATGCCCTTCAACGCTTCACGGATCAGGGCGCCGGTTTCGGTTTCCTCGCCCAGCGCCTGCACCGCGCGTGCCACCGCTTCGGCGGCGCGCGCATCGCTGTAGCCCAGATGCACCAGCGCCGACACTGCCTCGCTCTCGGGTCCGCGCGGCGCGCGCAACACGATCTCAGCGCCCGTATCGTCGGCGCCCAGCATCATGGACGGCGCCTTATCCTTGAGTTCTGTAGCGATACGCAACGCCAGCTTGGGCCCAACACCCGGCGCGCGGCCGATCATCGCCTTGTCGCCAAGGCCGAGTGCGCGCTGCAGGTCGCGCGGCGACAGGGTGGACAGCACCGCCAGCGCCACTTTGCCGCCGACATTCTGTACGGTCTGCAACAGGCGAAACCATTCGCGTTCCTCGGCGCTGCCGAAGCCGTACAGCTTGATGGCGTCGTCGCTGACTTTCATCTCGATCATCAGGCTGGCGGACGCGCCCACCGACAACCGCGACAGGGTCGAAGCCGGGCACTGCACCAGATAGCCAACACCGTTCACGTCCAGGATTACCGTGTCGTCGACAATCGAGTCCACGATGCCGGTCAGCTTGCCAATCATGACCCGGCCACCACGATCCGCGCGCGGGTGGTGGACAGATGCGCATGGGCGATGGCGCAGGCCAAAGCGTCAGCAGCGTCGGCCTGGGTCACGCCGCAGGCCGGCAACAGGCGCTTGACCATGAACTGCACCTGCTCCTTGCCGGCATGTCCGGCGCCCACCACGCACTTCTTGATATGGTTGGGGGCATATTCGGCGATCTCCAGTCCCGCCTGCGCCGCCGCCAGCAGTGCCACGGCGCGTGCATGTCCCAGCTTCAGTGCGGCCTGGGGATCGCGGGCGACAAAGGCTTGCTCGACGGCGATGGCGGCAGGGCCATGGGCATGAATCACCGCCGACAATTCACGGTGCAAAGCCATCAGCCGCATGCCCAGCCCCGCGGCCGGCTTGGTGGCGATCACACCATGCGCGACATGAGCCAGCCGCGAGCCCTCAACATCAATCACACCCCAGCCCATGGCCGACAGGCCGGGATCCAGGCCAAGGATGCGAATCGACAGGGTCATGGGCCGTTTGTACCCTTTATGTTCGGCCACCGCCTACTGGGACCTGGCGAAATCCAGCATGCTAGGGCAATTTCCCGCTCGCCCATCACCACCTAGCTGGCGCCCAGGGTCAGCAGGCGTTCGACCTCGGCGCCGAAATAGGCCCGGGCGATGATGGCCAGATGCGGGTTGATACGGCGCGCCTGCCGCACGATCTATCCTACCTCGAAGGCCTCCGGGATGACGACGAATAGAAGCAGGGCGCCGGCCATGTTGGTGGCGGCCAGCACATCGTCGCGGGCCACATTGCCCCGGATATGCTCAATGCCCGGATCGCCCACCGCGCCCTCCTCCACCACCGTCAGGGGCATGCCCTTGACGCCCTGCGCGATCAGTTTTCCCCCCCGTCCATAGCCCACAAGTACGGCATGGCCGGTGAACTCGGTCGGCTCCGGCGCGGGCTTGGGGATGTCGGGCTCGGGCGGAAGCCGGGTTGATGCTCCGCGTTTGACCGCGGCGGCAAACAAAAGCGGGTTGAGGAAAATCGAAAGGATCGAAGCGCCCAGGATGAGATCGCGCGCCTTAGTGGCAGACCAGAGAGCCGTTGGGGTTTTCCGCCTGGTTGCTGGGGCAATTGCGCATATCCAGGACGGTGGAATTCATGCGCCCGTCGGCCGTGCGGCATTCGGCGTGGAAGACATCGCCGCGCATACCGCCGCCGCGGCAAGACTGCACCCAGGAACCGCCCTGCGCGCCGCCGCCAAAGCCCGGACCACCGCCATAGTCGTCGCCGTAGCCGTCGGATATTATCTGGTCGGCACGACGCATATTGTCGTCATTGCAGCGATTGGCATTGTTGATGCGCTGCCCACGCGCGCCATATTGCACTGGGAAACCGCCGCCGACCGTGACGATGGTGCTGCCGTCGCGCATGGGAATGGTGTCACCGCGTTGGGCGGACGCCGCATCCGCGGACAGGATCAAAACAGCAGATACAATCTTTCATCGAAGGCCCCCGGATGTTTTTCCAGGCGCAGTGTCAGCACGATTGTTACAGAACGCCAAAAAATGACGCGTAATCAGCCGCCAAATTTCGCCATCAGGGCATCGGAGAATTCATAGTTTCCATAGACGTTCTGCACGTCATCGTGGTCATCCAGAACCTCGATCAGCTTCATCAAGGTCTCGCCCGCGTCATCGGACACCGCCACCGTGTTCTGGGGCCGCCAGATGATGGCGGCGCTGGCGGGCGCGCCCAGCCTGGCTTCCAGCGCATCGCGCACGGTGGCAAAATCTTCCATGCCGGTGAGGAATTCATGGCCTTCAGCGGTGGATACGCATTCAGTGGCGCCGCATTCCAGGGCGGCCTCCAGCATGGCGTCCTCGCTGCCCTTGCCGGCGGGATAAGAGACGACGCCGACATGGTCAAACATGAAACTGACCGAGCCGGTCTCGCCCATCGACCCGCCATACTTGGAAAAGGCGGCGCGCACATCGGCGCTGGTGCGGTTGCGGTTGTCAGTCATGGTCTCGACGA
>JAPLPI010000279.1 GCA_026400305.1 Alphaproteobacteria bacterium
GGTTGTTATCCCCCTCCCGCAATTTTTCGGAAGAGTCGTCCCATGCCGTTGCCCAAGGGTTTTCTGGCCGAGTCGCTTGGCCGTATCCAGCCTTCGCCCACCATCGCGGTGACCACCAAGGCGCGCGAGCTGAAGGCCGCCGGCATGGACGTGATCGGCCTGGGCGCGGGCGAGCCGGACTTCGACACCCCCGACAACATCAAGAAGGCCGCGATCAAGGCCATCAATGACGGCCAGACCAAGTACACCGCGGTGGAAGGCATTCCCGAACTGCGCGCCGCCATCGCCGCCAAGTTCAAGCGCGAGAACAATATCGACTACAAGCCGTCCCAGACCTTCGTCTCGCCGGGCGGCAAGACCATCCTGTTCAACGCCCTGATGGCCACCATCAATCCGGGCGACGAAGTGATCGTGCCCGCGCCCTATTGGGTGTCGTACCCCGACATCGTGATGCTGGGTGGCGGCAAGCCGGTCATCGTGGAATGTTCGCTGGAGCAGGGTTTTCGCCTGACGCCCGAAGCGCTAGAAAAGGCGATCACTCCCAAGACCAAGTGGTTGATCTTCAACCAGCCGTCCAATCCCACCGGCGCCTGCTACACCAAGGAACAGCTAAAGGGCCTGACCGATGTCCTGATGAAGCATCCCCATGTGTGGGTGCTGACGGACGACATGTATGAGCATCTGGTCTATGGCGGCTTCAAGTTCCACACCATCCTGGAAGTGGAGCCGGGCCTGTATGACCGCACCCTGACCATGAACGGCGTGTCCAAGGCCTATGCCATGACCGGCTGGCGTATCGGTTACTGCGCCGGTCCCGAAGACCTGATCAAGGCCATGGCCAAGCTCCAGTCGCAGTCGGCCACCAACGCCACCTCCATTTCGCAATGGGCGGCGGTGGAAGCCTTGAACGGCACCCAGGATTTCATCCCCGGTTTCCAGAAGCTGTTCGAGGAACGCCGCGACCTGGTCGTGTCCATGCTGAACCAGACCACCGGCATTGAGTGCCCCAAGCCGGAAGGCGCTTTCTATGTCTATCCCTCGATCAAGAATCTGATCGGAAAGAAGACGCCGGCAGGCAAGGTGATCGCCACCGACGGCGTTTTCGCCAGCGAGCTGCTGGAGGCGACCGGCGTGGCGGTGGTCCATGGCGCGGCGTTCGGGCTTTCGCCCTTCTTCCGCATCTCTTACGCAACTTCCAACAAGGCCCTGGAAGAGGCTTGCAAGCGCATCCAGAGCTTCTGCAACAGCCTCACCCACTAGGCAACCCTGCTCAGGCCACAAAAATCTGCGCGCCTAATATTGCCAGTCTTTGGAAGATTTGACCGCGAAGTCGCGGAACGCCGCCACGCGCTTGGACTGGCGCAGGGCATCGGCATAGACTAGGTGCACGTCGAAACCGGGCGCTGCCACGTCGGGCAGCACTCGTTCGAGCTCCGGATGCTGGGCGGCGACATAATCCGGCACCACCCCGATCCCAAGGCCTGCTTCGGTTGCCTGCAGGATGCCGGTGATATTGTTGATGCGGATGATGCGGCCCTTGCCGCTGGGCTTGGCGTTCTTCTTGAACGCTTCCAGCAGCCAGTTGATGTCGCGAATCTCCGGCACGGCCGTCTCTCCATAGACGATGATGGTGTGGTCGGCGATCTCTTCCATCGTTTTGGGCGCGGGATTGTCCTTCAGATACGTCTTGGTGGCGTACATGTGATAATGGACGGTGAAGAGCTTGCGCTGGATCAGGTCGGCCTGGACCGGCGCACGCATGCGGATGGCCAGATCTGCTTCGCGCTGGGCCAAGTCCAGTTCCCTGTCGTCCATCACGAGATGCACTTCGACTTCCGGATATTGCGCCAGGAAGGCGCCAAGACGCGGCAACAGCCAATAGGCGCCGATGCCGTGGCTGGCGGTGATCTTCAGCGTTCCGCGCGGACTTTCATGGACGTTCTTGAGCGCTTCTTCGGCGCTTGCCAGACGTCCCAGCACGTCGGTGACGGCGGTGAATAAAAGTTCGCCTTCATCGGTCAGGGTCAGGCCGCGGGCATGTCGCTGGAACAGCGGGGTAGAGATTCCCTCTTCCAGTGCGCTGATCTGGCGGCTGACCGCCGACTGCGACAGGCCCAGGCTCTGCCCGGCATGGGTGAAGCTTCCCGCCGACGCGACAGCGTGGAAGATGCGAAGCTTGTCCCAATCCATGGCTAGTTCCTTCGAATAAGCGCGCCCTAGGCGAGCGCCAGGTCTCCCGTATGCGTGCCGGCCAGGAATCGTTCGGCTTCCAGCGCCGCCATGCAGCCCATGCCCGCCGCCGTCACGGCCTGGCGGAACACCTTGTCCTTGACGTCGCCGGCGGCGAACACGCCCGCCACCGATGTGTGCGTGGTGTCCGGCGCGGTCTTGATATAGCCGCTCTCGTCCATGTCGAGCTGGCCGCTGAACAGGCTGGTGGCCGGCGAATGGCCGATGGCGATGAACAGGCCGTGTACCGCCTTCTCATGCACCGAACCGGTGACGGTGTTGCGCAGCTTCACGCCCGTCACGCCCTTGGGCTCGGTGGTGCCCAGCACTTCGGCGATCTCGGTGTCGTAAAGAATATCGATCTTCTTGTTAGCGTTCAGCCGCGCCTGGTTGGTCTTATCGGCGCGCAGGAAGTCGCGGCGATGTACCAGAGTGACCTTGTCGGCGAAGTTGGTGAGGAACAAGGCTTCCTCCACGGCGGTGTTGCCGCCGCCGACTACCGCGACCTCCTTGCCGCGATAGAAGAAGCCGTCGCAGGTGGCGCAGGCCGATACGCCAAAGCCCTGGAAGGCGCTTTCGCTGGGGATGCCCAGCCAGTTGGCGCTAGCGCCGGTGGCGATCACCAGTGTATCGGCAGTGTAGATGTCGTCGCTGTCGCCCAGCAGCGTGAAAGGCCGGCGCGACAAGTCCACCTTGGCGATGGTGTCGGTGACGAAATTGGTGCCAAGGGCGCGCGCCTGTTCCTGCATCTGGTCCATCAGCCAGGGGCCCTGGATGGCCTCGGCGAAGCCCGGATAATTCTCCACTTCGGTTGTGATGGTGAGCTGGCCGCCCGGCTGGATGCCTGCGATCAATGTCGGCTCCAGCATGGCGCGGGCCGCATAGATGGCGGCGGTGCACCCCGCCGGGCCGCTGCCCAGGATGATAACTTTGGAGTGCTTTGACGTGTTGGCGTTCATGGCTTCGTCTTCACTTGGTCTTCGCTTGGGCTTTGCGACATGCGCGGGTCTGACCATGTCATATTGTAATGGCAAGCCGTGTCGTCAAGCGGCGGGGAAAGCCTAGCCAGTGCATAAGGTTATACGAGTGGCCTGGTACGCAAATTTCTGACGTCCACGCCACAATTCGAGAAACATTATTGCGTGCGCTGCGAGCGCGCGTTATAGCACTGAGCCCCTTTCATCAGGAACCTGCGTGTACACCCGAAAACTGGACGCCATAGACCTGCGCATCCTGTCCGAGCTGCAGACCGACGGCCGCATCACTAATGTGGAATTGTCGCGCCGGGCCAAGATCACCGCACCGCCCTGCCTGCGCCGTATCCGCGCGCTGGAGAAGGCGGGTTTCATCAAGGGCTACCACGCCGAGCTGGACGGCAAGGCGCTGGGCTTTGAAGTCACCGGCTTTGTCTTTGTCGGGCTGGCCAGCCAGAAGGATGGCGACCTCAAGCATTTCGAGGAAAGCACGCGGCGCTGGCCCGAAGTGCGCGAGTGCCACATGCTGTCGGGCGAAGTGGATTTCATCCTCAAATGCGTGGCGCGCGACCTGTCGGCGTTCCAGAGCTTCATCACTGACACGGTCACGGCCGAAAAGAATGTCGCCAGCGTGAAGAGTTCTCTGGTGATCCATGCCTCCAAGCAGGAGCCGGGCTATCCCCTGGTGTTGCCCGATTAAAAGGCAGGTTTTTGGTCCCAAAAGCCCTTCTGCAGAGCGACGAAAATGCGCTAGGCTGACATCACAAAATCAGGAGTGGGGAAGATGAAACATACAAGTCTCTTGCTGGCGGGCGTGGCGCTGATGGTGTCGTCCGTGATCGTGATGGCCGCTCCGACGGCCAAGATGAAGGCCGCTGTGGCGGATGCGGGGCGTCCCGCCGCCGACACGGCGCGCGATGAAAATCGCAAGCCGGCTGACATGCTGGCCTTTGCCGGCATCGGGCCGGGCAAGGTGGTGGTGGATATGCTGCCTGGCAGCGGCTACTTCACCCGCATCTTCGCCAAGGCGGTGGAGCCGAGCGGCCGGGTCTATGCCTATTTCGGCAGCCAGTATGACGAGCGCCTGAAGGGCCAGGGCAAGGATCCGGACAACCAGTTCGCCGACCTGAAGCAAACCTATCCGAACCTGGGCGTGATCCATGGCCCGCTGCCGCAATTCGTGACGCCGCAGCCGGTGGATGTGGTGTGGACCTCCCAGAATTATCACGACATGCACAACAAGCAGTACGCCATGGACGTGAACGAGGTGAACAAGGCGATCTTCAAGTCGCTGAAGCCGGGCGGCTATTACGTCATCATCGACCACAAGGCGGCAGAAGCCGCCGGTGACGATGTCACCGAATCTTTGCACCGGATCAAGGAAACCACGGTAAAAAACGAAGTGGAAGCCGCCGGCTTCAAGCTGGTCGCGGAGTCCAAGGACCTGAACTATGCCTCCGATGACGGCACCAAGCGGGTGTTCGAGGCGGATGTGAAGGGCAAGACCAACCAGTTCATGCTCAAGTTCCAGAAGCCCCATCATTGATCCATCGGGTTGCT
>JAPLPI010000354.1 GCA_026400305.1 Alphaproteobacteria bacterium
GGTCATGCCCGGCCCGGATGTTGGCCGCATCGGGCTGCGCGTTCAGCGGATTGACCTTGTTTTTTTCTGCCGCGGGAACGCTTGCATGCAGCAACCAGGTCGCCACCCGGACTTCCAGAGCAGAGGGCTCCTGACGGGCCACCGACAATCCCGGCAACAGCAGCGCATAAGCGGCAGTGGTAAGAATGACGATAATGACGGCAGCGGTTATCCAGCGACGCATATCAATCTTCCCGCTTTGCGACGACTAGGCTTCCTTGCTGTAGTGATCGAACAGGGCGGCGGCACCAGCGATTGCGCAAAGACCGGCGTGGCCAGCATACAAAACCGAGCAAATGGATGCGCATGTAATCCATCCATTTTTGGAGAGAGTACGCCAAAGCCTTCAGAACTCAATAACCGTGCGGATGCTTTCGCCGCTGTGCATCAGGTCGAAGGCTTCGTTGATGCGCTCCAGCGGCAGCTTGTGGGTGATGAGCGGATCGATGCTGATCTTGCCGTCCATGTACCAGTCCACGATCTGGGGCACTTCGGTGCGGCCGCGCACGCCGCCAAAGGCGGTGCCTTTCCACACCCGGCCCGTCACCAGTTGGAAGGGACGGGTTTTGATCTCCTGCCCCGCGCCGGCGACACCGATGATGATGCTTTCGCCCCAGCCGCGGTGGGTGCATTCCAGCGCCTGACGCATCAGGTCGACATTGCCGACACATTCAAAGCTATAATCAGCGCCGCCCTTGGTCAGCTCGACCAGATGGGGCACTAGGTCGCCCCTCACCTCCTTGGGATTGACGAAGTGCGTCATACCGAACTGGCGTGCCAGGCCCTCGCGGGCCGGATTGATGTCCACGCCCACGATCATGTTGGCGCCAGCCATGCGCGCACCCTGAATGACATTGAGGCCGATGCCGCCCAGCCCGAACACCACGACATTGGCGCCCGGTTCGACCTTGGCGGTCTTGATGACCGCGCCGATGCCGGTGGTGACACCGCAGCCGATGTAGCAGACCTTGTCGAAGGGCGCGTCCTCGCGGATTTTTGCCAGCGAAATCTCCGGCATCACTGTGTGATTGGCGAAGGTCGAGCAGCCCATATAGTGATGGATCTTCTTGCCGGCGATGGAGAAGCGAGAGGTGCCATCTGGCATCACGCCCTGACCCTGGGTTGAGCGGATTGAGGTGCACAGATTGGTCTTGTGCGAAGTGCAGCTTTTGCACACCCGGCATTCAGGCGTGTAGAGCGGGATGACATGGTCGCCCTTCTTCAGGGTGGTGACGCCAGGACCCACGTCCACCACCACGCCGGCGCCTTCATGGCCAAGAATGACGGGAAACAAGCCTTCGGGGTCGGCGCCCGAGCGGGTGAATTCGTCGGTGTGGCAGACGCCGGTGGACTTTATCTCGACCAGCACCTCGCCCGCCTTGGGGCCCTCCAGGTCCACGGTTTCGATCACGAGGGGTTTGCCAGCTTCGTAGGCGACCGCCGCTCTTGTTTTCATTGGCGAAAAATCCTTGGGGAACTGGGCCAGCTTGGGCTATTTCGGTAATGGTTGCAAAGTCTTAGATTAGCAGTAGGCTGTGTTTTGGCACTGTTTCGAGCTGTCGGCTTTCATGCGTCTTTCCTCAACACTCGCTTTTGCGGCCGGTTTTTGGCTGGTGGCCACCGGCGTAAGCCTAGCGCAGAATGTCGATTCCGGGCTGGAAGTGCTGGTCAATCCGCTGGCCGCCCGCCCCACCGGCGGGACCTTGCTGTATCCGGGCGGGGAATATGGTCGCAGCGTGCCCTATCTGCTCATGCCCGGAGAACGCAGCGGCCCCATCAGCCTGCACATGCCCGGCACGCGCCGCCGCAGCACGATCGCCCGCGCCGCCCTCGCCCCCAAGCCGCCGCGCGAAAAGCCCGTGCGCGTCCCCAAGGCCGAGCCTGCGCCGGTGCGCAGCGCCCCTGCCCCCACACCCCCGCCCGGCGTCAGCCCCTTCGGCACACCCGATCTCAGCAACGTGTTTGGCAGCGCCGCGCTGCCGCCGCCAAAGACAGCGCCCGCCGGTCCAGTCACCGGCAACGAAAACCTCAGAAAGCGCAGCGTCATCATGTTCGCCAAGGACGCGCCCGATCCGGCCCAGGCGGCGCTCGGCGCAATCAAGTTCCTGGCCAACGACCTGAACGCCGCCATGACCGGCCCCAATGCGCGGGTCGAACTTCAGGCCTTTGTCGGTGCCAAGGGCGACAAGGGCTCCGAAGCACGCCGCCTGTCGCTCAAGCGCGCGCTAGCCATCCGCCAAGTGCTAATCGATGACGGCGTCTCGTCCGATCGCATCGATGTGCGGGCCATGGGCGGTGTCGATGACACCGGCCCCGCCGACCGCGTGGACGTTTTCGTAAAGGCCTAGGAGCAGGCGAGCGAACCGTCGTCCGTGCGACCATTAAATCAGACGGGCGAAGCCACATCGGTGAACTTGTTCACGCGCGTCAGCGGCGGGAACAGCTTCATCCACAGCCCCACCACCAGAAGCGTGCCGATGCCGCCCGCCACCACGGCCGGCACGGTGCCCATAAAGGCCGCGGTGAAGCCAGATTCAAATTCGCCCAGTTCGTTGGACGCGCCGATGAACAGCATGGAAACGCTGGAAACGCGGCCGCGCATGGCGTCCGGCGTGGAAAGCTGGATCAGCGAAGAGCGAATATTGACGCTGACCATGTCGGACGCGCCCAGCACATACAGCGCCAGCAGCGAGACCGGAAACCAGCTCGACAGGCCGAACACGATGGTGGCAATGCCGAATATCGCCACCGCGCCGAACATCTTGGCGCCGACCTTGGTGCGGATCGGGCAATGGGTGAGAAAAAACGCCATGGAGAAGGCACCCGCCGCCGGCGCGCTGCGCAGGAAGCCCAGGCCCATCGGCCCCACATGCAGGATGTCGCGGGCATAGATCGGAAGCAGCGCGGTGGCCCCGCCCAGCAGCACGGCAAACAGGTCCAGCGAAATGGCGCCCAGCACGACGGGGCGAGAGCGCACGAAGCGCACGCCTTCGGCCACCCGCTCGACGCGGGTCGCGTCGGTCTGGAAAGGCGTGTAGCGGCGACCGCCCAGTTTCGTCACCGCCAGCGCCGCGCCGATGAAACAGGTGATGCACAGCGAGTAGACCGGCACCGGTCCCAGCGCATAGAGAAAGCCGCCCAGCGCCGGACCGGAAATGGTGGCGGCGGTGAAGAAGGACGAACTGAAGGCCATTGCCCGCGGCAGTCTTTCGGGTGGCACCAGAAAGGCCAGCAGCGAGGAGCTTGAGGGGCCGGCAAAGGCGCGCGCCGCGCCGAACAGCACCAGCACGCAATAGAACATCCAGGCGCTGTGGGGCCGGTACAGGGACAGAACCAAGAACAGCGCGCTGCACACCGCCTGCACACAGGCCGCCAGGTTGTAGACCCGGCGCTGGTTAAAGCGATCGGTGATGTCGCCGGCTGGCAGAACCAGCAGGAACATGGGCGCGAACTGGCAGAGGCCCACCAGCCCCAGCGCCAGCGGCGTGCGCTCCATGTCATAGACCTGCCAGCCGATGGCGACCGACTGGACCTGAATGGCCAGGGTGGAAATGAAGCGCAGGCCCACGAAGGAATAAAGATCGCGGTCGCGGTAGACGATGGTGTCACTCATGAACCCGCGTGGCTTAACACGCGGCGGCGGCGCGCAACAGTTACTTGGGCGCCTACTTCGCGACCAGCAGCGAAACGGAGTTCTGCAGGTGCAGGGTCTGGACGTTCAGGCCCTGGATCACTTCGAATTTCACCCGGCTGAAGCCGGGCTTGGACAGATGCGGCTGGGCATCGCGCGAGAAGCCGAACGGCTCCTGCGGCAGGCCGAGCCAGCTGGTGTCCATCTTGTGGTTACTGTTCACATCCTGGAACGTCTCGATGGCATAGGTGCCCGGCAGGACATTGCTCAGAGTGATGACGGTTTCGCCCAACTCGGCGCGGACATCGGCGCTGGCCACTGGGGTGGCGTCGTCGTCGGGATAGCGGGCTTCGTCATATAGGCCCAGCCGCAGGGTACCGCCTTTGGGCGACACATCCTGGACGTGGATGACCACGGTGGCGGCGGCCTGAACGCGGACGGGCTCCTGGGCCCTGGCGGGCGCCAGAAAAACCGCAG
>JAPLPI010000157.1 GCA_026400305.1 Alphaproteobacteria bacterium
GAGCAGGGAACTCAGGATGGCCTGAGGATCACGCTTGGTGGGGCTGGTCATGTCCACCCGATGCCGCACCTTTGCGGCCGCGTCAAGGTTTGCCCAGATGCGGCGGCGCGCCGGGAACGGCGATATCGGGGGCGATATAGAGTGCCTGTTCGCCAAATGCCATGAACAAGTGCAGATGTTTGAGCACGTCCATCCCCAAGGACAGTTCCGGCAATATCAGGTCGGCATTGTGATTATAGGTCCGGTTGCGCGCCATCGGGCTCTTGTCGGCGTTGCGGCTCATGATGTCGGGCACGACTATGACTTCGGGATTGTCCACCGTCATGCCGCCGAACGACATTTTCGAGAAGTTGTGGAGATAGCCGGTTAGGAAGGCATCGCCATTGATGGCGCGGTAAGGTGTCATGCTGGGCGAGTCCGGATGTAGATCGAAATCGCGCCGCGCCGCCGGCAACCGCATGATGGTGTGACGCGAGCCGGTGTCGATGATGGCATCATAGGTATGGCCGTCCAGGGTGACGGGAATGTGCAGGTTCCAGCGCTTTTTTTGCATGGTGGTGCGCACCGTTGGTGTCCAGTCCTGCGGGCCGGGGCAATGATCCTTGGCGTACATCCTCAGGAGGCCGGCGCCGAAATCTACGTCCACGTCATAGGGCTGCAACATGTCCTGTGCCAACTCGCCGGCATAGGGGCGCCGGGGTTCGGGCCACACCATCAGCGCCGCGGCCTTCCGGTTTAGATGGCCGAAGGTGAACTCATCCACCACCGCGAAGCGGCGCGAGCCGCGACCATTGATGGCATAGACCGCCGTGCCGCTGTCATACAGCGGCAGCTGCAATTCCTCGATCGTTTCGTGGGACGGTTGGGTGATCGCGCCGCCGGTATCTAGGATCATGTGCCGGGTTGTGCCGTTCAGGGTGATGGGCACGGTGCGGATGTTGCTGTCCGGCTCAGCGCTGTGCATCGGCACGGATTTGAGAAGCTTGTCCGGTGCGCAGTCCTAAGCCTGGGCGGCCGTGGCGGTCAGCAACAGGAGGGGCAGCAGGATGTTGCGCATGTCAGAAACCTACGCCTGTCAGTGCGCTGCCGCCAGTGTTACCAGATAGGTTTGCCGCTGCCCGGAAGGCCGAGCTTTGACCATTTCTCAGTGACCCTGCGGATCACGTCGGGGTCCATGGCGATTTTCTTACCCCATTCGCGATTGGTCTCGGGCGGCAGCTTGTTTGTGGCGTCCAGACCGATCTTGGAGCCCAGGCCTGATTGTGGCGAGGCGAAATCCAGGTAATCGATCGGTGTGTGCTCGATGAGGGTGACGTCGCGCGCCGGATCCATGCGGGTGGAGACGGCCCACATCACGTCCTTCCAGTCGCGCGCGTTGATGTCGTCGTCCACCACGATCACCCACTTGGTGTACATGAACTGGCGCAGATACGACCACACCGCCATCATCACCAGCTTGGCGTGTCCCGGATAGGCCTTCTTCATGCTGACCACGGCAATGCGGTAGCTGCAGCCTTCCGGCGGCAGCCAGAAATCTACGATCTCGGGAAATTGCTGCTTGATGAGCGGAATGAAAACTTCGTTCAGCGCTTCACCCAGGATGGAGGGCTCGTCCGGCGGCCGCGACGTGTAGGTGGACAGATAGATCGGGTTCTTCCGCATGGTGATGGCGGTGACGGTAAAGACCGGGAACGGCTCCACCGAATTGTAATAGCCGGTGTGATCGCCATAAGGGCCTTCGTCGCGATAATCCGACAGCGAGACTTCGCCTTCGATCACAATCTCGGCTTCCGCCGGGACCTTCAGCGGCTGCGACACGCAATTGGCCAGTTCCACGCGCTGGCCGCGCAGCAATCCGGCGAACTGGTATTCGGATAATGTTTCTGGCACCGGCGTCACCGCCGCTAGGATGATGCCTGGATCGGCGCCGATCACGCAGGCGGCGGGCAGGGGCGCGGTCTTCTCCTTGCCCCAACGCTGATGATGTTGCGCGCCGCCGCGATGCTTGAGCCAGCGCATGATGGTCTGGTTTCTGTTCAGCACCTGCATGCGGTAGATGCCCAGGTTGTAATTGTCTTCGCGCGCATCAGTGGGCCCCTTGGTTACCACCAACGGCCATGTGATCAGCGGCGCCGGCTCGCCCGGCCAACAGGTCTGCACCGGTAGTTTCGACAGGTCGATGTCATCGCCCTTGAGCACTATCTCCTGGCAGGCGGGGCGGCTGACGGTCTTGGGCTTCATCGCCAGGATGGTTTTCACCAGTGGCAGCAGTTCGGTGGCTTCGCCGAAGCTGCGCGGCGGCTGGGGCTGGCGCAGCTGCGCCAAGAGTTCGCCGACTTTGCGCAGGTCCGCGCCGGTGGTGCGGTCCTTGCCCCCCATGGTCACGCCCATGGCCACGCGCTTGACGGTGCCGAACAGGTTTGCCAGCACCGGTACGTCGCTGGGCGTGCCGTCGGCCTTGATCGGATTTTCGAAAATAACCGCCGGCCCGCCCTCGGCGATCAGGCGGGTCTGGATCTCGGTCATCTCCAGCACGGTGGAGACCGGCTCCTTCACCCGCACCAACTCACCGTCTTTCTCAAGACGGGTCAGGAAATCCCGGAGAGATCTGTAAGACATATGCCGACTGGGACCTAGAGCTGGATGCCGCGCCCGACATGGCTGCGCGAGCGGCTATAGAAGAAATAGACCACCAGGCCAATAGCGCCCCACACCGGCAGTACCAGGATGGCGGTCAGCGGCAGCGAGAAATACAGCACTAGGCAGCCGATGATGGCCATGGGTGCGATGATGTACAGGGCCGGCGTGCGGAACGGGCGACGGCGCGCCGGATCGGTCTTGCGCAGTACCATCACGGCGATGGCCACCATCAGGAAGGCAAACAGCGTGCCGGAGTTGGAATAGTCCGCTAGCTTGCCCACCGGCAGCACGGCGGCTGCGATGAGCGCGCCGATGCCGGTTACGATGGTCACCACATGGGGCGTGCGATAGCGCGGATGCACCGATGCCAGCTTGTTAGGCAACAGCCCGTCGCGCGCCATGGTGAAGAAGACGCGGGTCTGGCCAAACATCATCATCAGCACCACGGACGGCAGCGCTATGACCGCCGCCAGGCCCACCAGCCGGCCCAGCGCGGGGTAGCCAATGGTGTCCAGCACATGCACTAGGGCTTCCTTGGAACAGACCAGCGGCTGGGCCGCGCCCGTGCCGATCAGGGCGCAGCGGCCCGTCATCTCGGCCGAACCCGGCGACAGGGCCTTGCCGGCTTCCATCAGGGGCTGCGCGCCCAAGGCGCCGACGGCGCCGCTGGCGGCCAGCAGATAGAAGAGCGTGCAGACGCCCAGCGCTCCGATCAGGCCGATGGGGATGTTGCGCTGCGGATTCTTGGTTTCCTCGGCGGCGGTGGAGACGGCATCAAAGCCGACATAGGCAAAGAAGATCGAGGCGGCGGCGCCGAACACGCCGGCCGCGCCGGTGGGCGCGAAGGGCGTGAAGTTTTCCGCATGCATCACCGGAAGGGTCAGGGCGATGAACAGGGTGAGCGCGGTGATTTTGACCAGCACCAGCAAGGCATTGACCCGCGCGCTTTTGGTGGTGCCCAGCACCAGCAGCCAGGTGGCGGCGGCGGTGACGAACACGGCGGGCACATTGATCCAGCCACCGACCTGCAGCGCCTTGGTGATCTCTGCTGAAGGCGTGGCGCCGAAGAACAGTTCGACCTTGGCCATCAGCGCATCGGCGTTACGGATTGGAACGGGGAACTCCCATCCCAGCCCATGCAGCAGTCCCACCGCATGGTTGGACCAGCCCACTGCGACGGCGCTGGCGCCCACAGCATATTCAAGGATCAGCGTCCAGCCTACCATCCAGGCCATCATCTCGCCGACCACGGCATAGGTGTAGGTGTAGGCGGAGCCGGCGACCGGCACCATCGAGGCCAATTCCGAATAACACAGTGCCGCAACGGCGCAGACAAAGCCGGCGACCACAAAGGACAGGATCATGCCCGGGCCGGCTTTCTGCGCCGCCTCGGAGGTCAACACGAAGATGCCGGTGCCGATCACCGCGCCGATACCCAGCAGGGTCAGCTGGAAAGGCCCCAGCGAGCGGTGCAGCCCCTTCTTCTCGGCCGTGGCCATGATGGCGTCCAGCGATTTTACGCGGTCGAAAAAGAACATGAGGTCTCCCCGGCGCTTGCGATGTCACTGTGACAGAGGGGGCTCCCGCCGCCTAGTCCCCGTGCAACAGTCGGTAAACGCCGGTTTCGCGAATTTCTCTGTCCTCCAGATCGCGTGTGGTCTGGACCGAATAGGCGGCGAGTTTTTCCACGCCCTGTTGTGGAAAATAGTTGCGCCCCGGATCGCCTAGCAGCGCGGGTATTTCCATTGATCTCAGCCAGGCCAGAAGTCGCTCCGCCAGCGGGCGTTCATAGAAAAGATCGCCCACTAGGTTGATATCCCAATCGCACGGACGTCCGATCACATCATACTGTGTGACGGCGTTGTCGATCGCGTTGGCGGCGGCATTGAGCTTGATCGCAGCGATGGCGTGGGCGTCGATGTCCGCCGCCAGCACATGGGCGGCGCCGGATCTGGC
>JAPLPI010000306.1 GCA_026400305.1 Alphaproteobacteria bacterium
CCTGCCGATCCAGGTCAACGGCAAGCGCCGCGGCGAAATCACCATGGCCAAGGATGCCCAGCCCGCGGCGGTGGAAGCCGCCGCGCTGGCGGACGAGGGCGTGATCCGTGCCCTGGAAGGCAAGACGCCCAATAAAGTGATTGTGGTGCCCAACAGGATTGTGAACATAGTCGTATGAAGAAAACGGCCATCATCGCAGCGTGTGTACTGCTGGCGGGTTGCGGTTTTCATCCCATGTATGGCCGTTCCAACCTGGCGCCGGAAATGGCCTCCATCTTTGTCGAGCCGATTGCTGACCGCGACGGCTATGAACTGCGCAATACCCTGATCGATCTGCTGCATTCGGACGGCGAGACCTCGGGCAAGGTCTATCGTCTCAAGATCGTGCTGAACGAAAACAGCGATGGCATCGCGCTGCAGAACGACGCCACCATCACCCGCTACAATACCACCCTGGACGCGCGCTATACGCTCAGTGACGAGCGCGGCAACATGCTGACCACCGGCAACCAGACCGAATTGTCGGCCTATAACGTGGTCAATTCGCCCTATGCCAGCCTGGTGGCGCAGCAGGATTCCACCAAGCGCGCGGCCCAGGATATTGCCCAGCGCATCCAGCTCGATCTGGGCGTCTGGTTCCGGCAGCACAGAAAATGATCGTCAAGAGTCACGAGGCCGACCGCTATGTGGCGAGCCCGCCCAAGGGCCTGACCCTGGCGCTGGTCTATGGCCCCGATGCCGGCCTGGTGCAGGAACGGGCCGAGAAGCTGCTCAAAAGCGTGGTGCCCGACCTGACCGACGCCTTCAATGTCGCCGACCTCAGCGAAAGCACCTTGCTGGCCGATCCGGCGCGGCTGGCCGATGAAGCCGCCGCCATTTCCATGATGGGCGGGCGCCGGGTGGTGCGGGTGCGCGGCGCCGGCAACGATCTAGCCGAGCTTCTGGAATCCTTTGCCGATGATCCCAGGGGCGATTCTTTGGTGGTGATCGAGGCGGGCGATCTGGCCAAGACCTCTGCCCTGCGCAAGATCTTTGATGCCCACAAGACCGCCGCGGCCGTGCAGTGCTATCCGGATTCAGTGCGCGACCTAGGCGATGTAGTGGGCGATGCGTTGCGGGCCGAAGGCCTGTCGATTGCGCCCGATGCACTGGAAGACGCCGTGTCGCGGCTGGGTTCGGACCGCGGCGTCACTCGCCGGGAAATCGAAAAGCTGCTGCTTTACATGCACGGCAAGAAACAGGTCACCTTGGAAGATGTGCGCGCCGTGATGGGGGATGAGGCCGATGCGCGCAGCGAAAGCGCCTGTGATGCGGCGGCCGGTGGCGATCTGATCAAGCTGGACCTCGAGCTCGAAAGGTTGTGGATGTCGGACGTCGCGCCGGCCCAGGTGCTGCGCAGCGCCATGGGTCATTTCCAGCGCCTGGTGCAGGCGCGCGAAAGCGCTAACCGCGGCGAGGCCATCGACAATGTCATAAAGAGGCTGCGGCCGCCGGTGCATTTCTCCCGCGCCACTGCGTTCAAGAATCAGGCGCAGCGCTGGAACACCGACAAGCTGGGCGAGGCGCTGGACATGCTGCTCGACGCCGAAGCCATGACCCGCACCACCGGCGTTCCGGCCGAAGCGGTGACGGGGCGCGTATTGATGAACATCGCTGCAATGGCAAAGGGACGAATGTAATGTTGAAGGTCCGTGTGATCCCCTGCTTGGACGTGAAGGACGGCCGTGTCGTAAAGGGCGTCAATTTCGAAGGCCTGCGCGATGCCGGCGATCCGGTGGAGCAGGCCATCCTGTATGACAAAGAGGGCGCCGACGAACTCTGTTTCCTGGACATCACGGCCAGCCACGAAAATCGGGGCACCCTGCTGGATGTTGTCCATCGCACCGCGGAAGTCTGCTTCATGCCCCTGACGGTGGGCGGCGGGGTGCGCACCCTGGAAGATATCCGCGCGCTTTTGCTGGCCGGTGCCGACAAGGTCTCCATCAACACTGCCGCCGTGTCACGGCCCGTATTTGTGAAGGAAGCGTCCGAGAAGTTCGGCAGCCAGTGCATAGTCGCGGCGATCGACGCCAAGAGGGGCGAAAAGGGCAATTACGAGATCTTCACTCATGGTGGGCGCAAGCCCACCGGAATCGATGCGGTGGAGCATGCCAAAAAGCTGGTCGGCTATGGCGCGGGCGAAATCCTGCTCACCTCCATGGACCGCGATGGCGTGAAGTCCGGATATGACCTGGACCTGACCCGCGCCGTGTCGGACGCGGTGTCCGTGCCGGTGATTGCCTCTGGCGGGGTGGGCAATGTGCAGGACCTAGTGGATGGTGTAAAAAAGGGCCATGCCAGCGCCGTTCTGGCGGCTTCCATATTTCATTTCGGTGAAGTTAGCATTGCGCAGGCAAAAGCCGCTCTGGCCGCTGCCGGACTGCCCACAAGGCCGATTTAGCGCATTTTTTCAGGCGAGATTGAAAGCCCGGGGCTTTCCGTCCAAGGTCCCGGCATGGACAATCCCCGCGCCACGATTCATTTCCTGGTTCGCCGCAATCCGTGGCCGATCAAGCCGGTGAAGGCGGCTCCCGCGCACATCTCCTGTTCCATGCGGCCGGAAGATGCTTTCCGCACCATCCTGCTGGATTGCCTGGCCCAGATCACCGCCAACGCCGCCACCTTGCGTGCGGGGCGTTCGGTGGAAGGCTTGCACCAGCTGCGCGTCGCCCTCCGCCGGCTGGAAGTCGTGCTGGGCGTCTTCGGACAGGAGTTCGAGCAGGACTGGCTGGAAGATCTTCGCGGCCGCGCCAAGATATTGTCGGGGCGGCTGGCGCCGGCGCGCGACCTGGATGTGTTTGTCGGCAAGTTGCTGGAAGGTTCGCCCCAGTTCAGCGTCAAGTCCGGCGTCGGCGATGGGCTTGTGGCGTTGCGCGCCCGCGCGGAAAGTGCGCGCGACGAGGCCTGCAGCGCTGCGGCGGCCTGCATTGCCAGCGCCGACTTTGAACTTTTCACCGACGATGTCGCGGGCCTGGCCTCGTCGCAATTGCCGCTAAGCCGGGATAAGCGCCTGCCGCGTGCGGCGCGCCGCATGATGGACCGGCAGGTGGCGCGCCTGAAAAAGCGCGGACGTACGGCGCGCAGCGCTGAAGAAGGCGACATGCACCGGCTGCGCATCGCCCTGAAAAAGTTACGCTACACCGCTGAATTCTTCGCGGCCATCTATCGCAAGCGCAAGGTGAAGGCCTATTTGAAAAAGCTGCGCGCCCTGCAGGATCATCTGGGCGATCTCAATGACACCGCCAATGTGCGCCGGGTGGTCGGCGACCTGCTTCGCGGTAAGTCCAGGAAGGACGAAGACGTCGCACTGCGCTATGCCGCGGGCGCGATGGTCGGATGGTATGGGGCGAAAGCCCCGGTCGCCATCGCCACGGCGCTCAAGGACTACAAAAAGTTCAAGCGCGCCAGTCCGTTTTGGCACTAAAATCCAGGTTCAGGTGCGCAATTTTCGCCGCGCCGTTCGCATCCAGCGTCAGCAACAGGATCTTCGATACATCCAGATCGGCAGGCATCGGCGTCGCCATGTCCCAGCCGGTGGCCAGCGTATAGGCCGCGCGCAGCACGCCGAGATGCGCGATGGCCACGGCATTGCCGTTACCTTGCGCGACATCCGTCAGGAACGCCGCCACCCGCGCATGCAACTCGCCGGTGGATTCCCCGCCGCCGGGACGAAAGGCGTCGCCGTGTTTCGAACCGGCTTTTTCAAACGCATCACTGCTGTGGCGGGAAAAAATCTCCTCCCGCGTCAAGCCTTCCCAGGCGCCCCAATTCTGTTCCATCAGCCGCGCATCCAGCACTGCTTCGCCAAGCCCCAGCGCTTCCACCGTCTGGCGGGCGCGCACCAAGGGGCTGGCATAAAGACGCGGATGGGTGAAGGGCAGGCGCAGGCCGGACATCCTGACCAGACCCGCATCGCTGAGTGGAATGTCGGTATGACCCTGAATGCGCCCTGCGGCGTTCCAATCGGTCGGGCCGTGGCGCAGCAGCGCGATCTTCAAACCGAAAGCTCCACCACCACCGGTACATGGTCGGACGCCTTCTGCCAGCCGCGCATCTTTTTGATAACCTTCTGTGAGGTCAGCGCGCCCTTCAGGCCGGGACTTGTCCAGACATGGTCCAGGCGGCGACCGCGGTCCGACGCTTCCCAGTCGGCGGCGCGATAGCTCCACCAGCTATAGATTTTCTCGTCCGGCGGAATGAAGTGGCGTGTGGCATCGGTCCAGTCCAGCGCCGCCTGCGCCGCGTCCAGCAGCTTGGTCTCCACAGGCGTGTGGCTGACAATGTCGAGCAGCTGCTTGTGGCTCCACACGTCATTTTCCAGCGGCGCGACATTCAGATCGCCTACTAGGATAGCGGGATCCCTCTTCTTGCGTTTAGCGAAGAATTTTTCCATCTCCGCCAAGAAATGCAGCTTGTGGGCGAACTTCTCGTTCTTGGCGGGGTCGGGAATGTCGCCGCCGGCCGGCACATAGAAATTGTGCAGCGCCACGCCATTGTCCAACGTCACGCCCATGTGGCGGGCATGGCCTTCGCGGCAGAAATCCTGGGCGCCGCTTTCGCGGAACGGCTTTTTCGCCAGTATCGCGACCCCGTGATAGGCCTTCTGGCCGTGGATCGCCTGGTGGACATACCCCAGCTTGCGGAAAGCCTCCGCCGGGAAAAGCTCGTTCAGCACCTTGGTCTCCTGCAGGCACAAAACGTCCGGTTGCTCATCGCGCAGGAAGCGGGTCACCAGATGGATGCGATGCCGCACCGAATTGATGTTCCAGGTCGCGATTTTCAAACTTTTCGTTCCTTCTATGCTGATGAGAACGGCATCCGCGCAAGATAATTGCTATCATTATATTTCAATGGGTTAAACGATTCATTTTCCCCAAGTCATGCGTAAATAGCATATCTAGCATTCATTGATTTGCAAAGCTTGCAAGATTATATGCACTGCAACAAAGAATTTTCCAAGCCTGTGTTTTAGGGCGAATGTCGAAGGAGTAGCACATGAAGAACCCCACTATCCGTACTAACGCCACCCTGCCGGGCGAACGCGTCAACAACCTTGTCGCCGAAGTCTTCCAGGCCGCCACCATCACTCTGGTTGGCGTGCTGGGTCTGCTCACAATCGCGGCGTCGATCTAAGGCGTCGTTTCGGCCAAGGGCCATCTGGCCCTTGGCGAAGTCGACAGCGCATCGCCCGCGCCGCCGGCTGACAAACGTTCCACCCCCGCCCAGGCAATCATCGCCGCATTGTCGGTGCAGAGCCCCGGGGGGGGGATGAGGGCGGTAAAATTTTCATCCGCGCAGAGCCGGTTCAGGCCGGCGCCGATCGCCTGGTTGGCGGCGACACCACCGGCGACCACCAGCGTGTTGCCCTCCGGAAAATCTTTGCGGAACATCTGCATCGCGATGCGCGTGCGGTCGCGCAGAATATCGATCACCGCCGCCTGGAAACTGGCACTGGCATCTTCCACGCTTATGTTTTTTTCCGCCAATTGGCGCAGCGCCGTTTTCAAACCTGAAAAGGAAAAGTCCGCGACTGCGCGTCCTTTCATGGGACGCGGTAATTTATAGGCGCGCGGATTGCCATTCTTTGCTGCAGCTTCCACCGCAGGGCCGCCCGGATAGGACAGGCCCAGTATCTTCGCCGTCTTGTCGAAAGCCTCGCCAACCGCATCGTCTATGGTCGATCCATACAGCCGAAAATCATGGATCCCGCCTACGCCGACCAATTGGCAGTGGCCGCCCGATACCAGCAAAAGCAGGAAGGGAAATTTCACGCCATGGGTCAGCCGCGCCGTCAGCGCATGACCCATCAGGTGATTAACCGCGACTAGCGGCTTGCCCGTGCCCAACGCCAAGGCCTTGGCGGTGGTTAGCCCAACCATCACGCCGCCGATCAATCCGGGCCCGGCGGTGGCGGCAATGCCGTCCAATTCGGAAAGGCTGACATTGGCCTCTGCCAGAGCGCGTTCGACGATTTCGTCCAGTATTTCCAGATGCGCGCGGCTGGCGATTTCCGGCACCACCACGCCATAGGGGGCATGCGCCTCGGTCTGGCTGAACACCACATTGGACAGGATCACGCCCGGCCCGGGCGCGGACCCGCGCACCACCGCCGCCGCGGTTTCGTCGCAGCTGGTCTCGATGCCCAGAATTGTGAGAGGGTTGCCCGTCATGGCAGGCTGCTTTACGCCGAAATTCCCCAAAGCGCCAAATTGAGAGCGCCAATATGAGAATACTCGTCACCCGGCCCCTGGAAGACGGCCAGGAAATTGCCGTCCGCCTAGCCGAGCACGGCCATTTCGCGCTGCTGGCGCCATTGCTGACACCTCGTTTCGAGGATGGGCCCGAGCTGGATCTGGAGGGTGTCGAGGCGGTGCTGGCCACCAGCGCCAATGGCATCCGTGCTCTGGTCCGCCGGACCAGGTGCCGCGATCTTTCCATCTTTGCGGTGGGACCGCAGACCACCGAAGAAGCCCAGAAGAGCGGGTTCACCGAGGTCCGCAATGCCGATGGCGACGCCAAGGCGCTGGCGGAAGCGGCTACCCGCTGGGCCGTGCGCAAGGGTGTTTTGCTGCATGTCTGCGGCCATGACGCGCCGGGGACCCTGGCGGAAAATCTCAGATTGCGCGGTTTCAAGGTGCAGCGCTGCGCCCTGTACGGCATCGAACCAGCCACGCGCCTGCCGGATGAAGCGCGAAAAGCCCTGCAGGAAAAGGCGCTGGAGGCGGCGATGTTCTTCTCGCCCCGCAGTGCGCGCATCTTCAGCGTGCTGGCCGATGGCTTGACGACCGAAAACCTCACCGCCATGTGCATCAGTCCCGCCACTGCCCAGGCGCTAATCCTGATGTCGTTCGCACAGGTGGCGGTGGCGGCACGGCCAAACCAGGCGGCTATGCTGGCCCTAGCCGACCACATCTGAAAATCAAATCATTTCAATAGTTTAAAATTCGTACGTGGCCGTACCAGTCTCTGGGCACGCAGGGCCGCGCGTTGTCCGCCGCCGCCGCGCAGGATGCTGCGGCATCTGCGGTATCCCAAAATGCTTTCAACGCTTGCGAGACGCCTCGTCCCGTGCGCAGACTTCGCTTATGCAGCATGAAGTTTTCGCGAATACCGAAGATTTTGGCGGCCCCGATATCGTGGGCGCCACGGGACATATCTCCCAGCCCGGGGTCGATGCGCCTTACGCAAATTACGAACTGGGTAAGCCCTTTGATGAGATGTTCTCGCGCGATGGCCAGGTCCGCGCGACCTACGTCGCCATCGATTCCAGAGTTTCCAGCCTGCCGCTGGAAGAGCTGAACCGCCGCCAGCAGGCGGTGGAGAAGAGCTTCCTGCACCAGGGCATAACCTTCACCGTCTATAACGCCAACCAGGCCACCGAGCGGATCATCCCGACCGACCTGTTGCCGCGAATCGTCACCGCCCGCGAATGGGACCGCATCGAACGCGGACTGACCCAGCGCATCCATGCCCTGAACCTGTTTCTGCGCGACATCTATACCGATGGCCGGGCGCTGAAGGACGGGGTGGTGCCGCGCTCCATGATTTACGGATCCAAGCATTACCGCCGCGAGATGCGCGGGATCCAGGTGCCGCATGGCGCCTACGTGAATATCTGCGGCAGCGATTTGATCCGCAACGAAGCCGGCGATTTCGTTGTGCTGGAAGACAATCTGCGCGTGCCGTCGGGCGTCAGCTACATGCTCGCCAACCGCGATGTGGCGCACCGCGCTTTCCCGGCAGTGTTCCGATCCATGGGTGTTCGCCCCATCGAGCATTATCCGCTGGAGCTGCTGGCGACCTTGCGTTCGCTGACTCCGTTCCACGAAGACGTCTCCATCGCCATCCTGACGCCGGGCGTTTTCAACTCCGCCTATTTCGAGCACGCATTTTTGGCGCGCCAGATGGGCGTGGCGCTGGTGGAAGGCCGCGACCTGCTGGTCAACGACAATGTCGTCTATACCCGAACCACATCGGGCCTGAAGCGAATCGACGTCATCTATCGTCGCATCGATGACGATTTCATGGATCCTTTGATCTTCCGCAACGATTCCGCGCTGGGCGTGCCCGGCCTGTTCAACGCTTATCGCGCCGGCAATGTGATGATTGCCAATGCGTTGGGTACGGGCGTGGCCGACGACAAGGCAGTCTATGCCTATGTGCCGCGACTGATCCGCTATTACCTGGCCGAAGAACCGATCCTGGAGAATGTCGAGACCTTCCTGTGCCGCGAGGAAAAAATGCTGCAGCATGTTCTTGGGAATCTCGACAAGTTGGTGGTCAAGGCGGTTGGCGAATCCGGCGGCTATGGCATGCTGATCGGCCCGCATGCTTCCACAAATGAACGCGAGGACTTCGCCGAGAAGATCCGTGCTAATCCAGAAAACTATATCGCCCAGCCCACCATCCAGCTTTCTACCGCCCCCACCTTTGTCGGCAACGGCATCGAAGCGCGGCATGTGGACCTTCGTCCCTTCATCCTGCATGGCGCTGAAACCAAGCTGGTGCCGGGCGCCCTGACGCGCGTCGCACTCAAGCGCGGCAGCTTGGTGGTAAATTCATCGCAAGGCGGGGGCTCCAAGGACACCTGGGTACTGAGCCAATAAATGCTGAGCCGCGTCGCAGCCTCCCTCTATTGGATGAGCCGCTATATCGAGCGGGCCGAACACACCGCTCGCCTGATCGCGGTGAAGCTGGAATCCATGGTGGAGCAGACGCCCGAGGATGCCGCCGTCAGCTGGGCGCGCGTCACCCAGGCTCTGACCGGCGTCAAGACCGCGCCGCTGCATCTGGATGCTTTCGCCATCACCCGGTACTTGGCCTTTGACCGCGATAATGAAAATTCTCTGATCACGTCGCTGTCACTGGCGCGCGACAATGCCCGCCAAGTGCGGGAGGCCTTGTCCAATGAAGTGTGGGAAAATCTCAACCGGCTATATTTGCGCTTGGCGCCCGTCACCATGGACTCCATCTGGGTTCATACGCCTGCAAGATTGTTCCGCGATTTGCTGGAGGAAATGCACGTCCTGGAAGGTGTGACCTATTCCACCCTCAGCCACGGCGAAGGCTGGTACTTCCTGGAACTGGGCCGCTACATCGAGCGGGTGCAGCAGTTGGGCCGGCTTCTGAATATTCATTTCACCGCCGCCCAGACAGGCAATGGACCAAAATATTTCGACTGGCTAGTGCTGCTGAAATTCTGCACCGCCTTCGAGCCCTATACCAAGAAATATACCGCATCCATCCGGCCCCAAAAAATCGCCGAATTCCTGCTGTTCGATTCCGAATTTCCCCATTCCATCTGCTTCTCGGTGGACCGGATGACCGAAGCGCTGGCGCGCGTGGCGCCGGGCGCGCCGCAGGCCCGCCGTGCCGCGGTGGAACGCCTCGCCGGCCGGCTGAAGGCCGCAGTGGATTTAGGACAGGTGGATGAACTGATGAGCGGTGGGGTTGCCGCTTTCATCGCCGACATCACCAAGCAGTGCGACCAGATCCACAAGGCGCTGTATTCGTCCTATATAACCTATAGCGCGGAGACGGTTCTGTAATGTTTTACTCCATCCGCCATGTGACGCGCTTTCGCTATTCCGGGCCGGTCCGCGAGTCGGTGATGGAACTGCGTATGCAGCCACGGTCCGAAGGCCCGCAGACCTTACGCTCCTTCCAGATTTCCACCAATCCGCGCGCCCAGCTCTATGCCTATACCGATCACTTGGGCAACGCGGTCTATCACTTCAATCTGCTGCGCGAGCACGAAGAGCTGCGCATCGAGGCCCAGGCCACCGTCGAGATCGGCCAGATGCCGGCCTGGCCGGATGCGCTCGATCCCCTGGAATGGAGCCGCTACAACGATTTCAATCTCAGCGATGATCATTTCGACATGTTGGAAGATTCGTGGTTCGCGCGCATGTCGCCGGAGTTGGAAAGCTTCATGAAGATTGCCGACTTGCAAAAGCCGGTTGGTGATCCCCTCAGCGCACTGAAAGCCCTTCAGTGCGGCATCTATGGTTCCTTTGAATATGAACCCGGCGTCACCGAAGTGAATTCTCCCATCGATGTGGTACTGGAACGGCGGCGCGGCGTTTGCCAGGACTTCGCCCATATCATGACGGCGATGGCGCGCAGGTGGGGTATCCCTTGCCGCTACGTCTCCGGCTATCTTTATCACAAAGGCGCACGCGACCGTTCCGCCGCCAATGCCACCCATGCTTGGGCGGAAGCCTATCTGCCTTCGCTGGGCTGGGTGGGCTTTGATCCCACCAACAACATCATGGCGGGCGAGCGCCATATCCGCGCCGCCGTCGGCCGCGATTACGCCGATGTACCCCCCACGCGCGGCACCTACAAGGGTGACGCCAACAGCGAGCTTTCCATCGCTGTGTTGCTGGAACCAACCCAGGCGCCGGTGCGTCACGAGGATTTTCTGAAAGTGGCGCGCCCCATGGTGAGACCGACCGCGTCTATGCCGGAACGGCTGTATCACCAGCAGCAGCAGCAGCAACAGCAACAGCAACAGCAACAGCAACAGCAACAATAGCCACTTCGAGGCCGCGCAGCAGGCGTAGCGCCGTTTGTGCGCGTCTGTGGTATAAACGGCCATGACAAAGCGCACGAATAGGAAATTGGGCGTCCAGCTAACGGTGGATGGCATTGCGCTGATCTGGCACGTCAAGAGCGAGCCGGCCTGGGGAACCACTAATGGCGATATCGGGTTGCGCCTCAGCGTCATGAAGTATGACGAAGCGCTCACCCGCCATGGTGTGCGCAAGGTCTGGCGCGAGCTTGTCTTGCAGTTTCCCTTTGAGAAGCAGCGCCACGCTTCGCGCTTCCCCGAAAAACCCAAAGTCACCGCGGATATGCTGACAGCCGGCGTGCGCCTTGCCATAGAGGCGGGCTGGAGCCCGGACGGCCGCGGACGCCCTTTCGAACTCATCCTGGAAGAAAGCGATCTTCCCTAGCCGTTTGGCGGTCTTGCGCCCTTTTCATGTTTAACTTTTCGTAAATGACTGTCTGCAAAGTGACAGGCCTCTATTAACCAGCCCCTGCGTACAGTCGCCTTCGATTGAAGGGGAAGCGCATTATGCCGCTGAAATTTTCCTTAAAGCCTGGCGAGAAATTTGTGCTAAATGCCGCAGTTCTGGCTAATGGCGACAAACGCACCAGTCTGGTGATCCAGAACAAGGCGTGCCTGCTGCGTGAAAAGGATATCATGCAGCCGGAAGGCGCTAATACATCGGCGCGTCGCATCTATTTGGCAATCAGTCCGCCCTCCGCCACCGCTTTCTTGCCGTGATCGTGGCATAGCGCGATCATGTGCGTGCCTACCAATCCATTGGTGGTGCAGCCGCAGACAAAGAAGGTGATAGCCGGCAGCCAGAAGGGCTTCGACTTCACGCCTTCGCCCAATGTGCCGAACGCTGCTTTCAGGGGGATCGGGATCGGCGCCGAACGGCACTTGGCCAACATCGGCGGGCCATTCCGGCAGCAGGAAAAATAGCACCGGAATAAGCAGCGCCATGACGAAAGAAACGTTGATCACCACCGGCTGCCAGCCGTGATACTATGCGATGGTCGATAAGACGGGAATGAAAACCAAAGTGCCGGTGGAAGTGGAGGCGGCAAACAATCCCATCACCAATCCTCGATTTTAGACAAACCAGCGATTGACGATGGTGGCCGACAGCACATTAGTGATGCAGCTCGTACCGATACCTGAAAGCGCGCCCCAGCTCAGCACCACCTGCCGGCTTTGAGTCATAAACAGGCTGGCGGTGGAGGAAAGTTCCATCACGGCCAGCGCCGCGATCACGGTGGCGCGGATGCCGAAGCGCTGCATGCCCTCTTTATAATTCAAAATGGCCGGTGCGCCATGCGACGATGTGCATGGCCACCTTGCTTTTGAGGCGGGTAAAGCCCTATTTTCCGGCTTGCTATTGATACCCATCTCCCGGACCACACGGCCGCATGTCCGACCTCGCGCTTCCTCCCATCCCCACTTTTGTCGTCTGGGATGACGCCTTCACGCCGGCCGAGCTCGCCAGTCTCACCGCCTTTGGCGATCGGCTGACGGCGGAGACCGCGACCTTGAAATCCGGCAATCCCGAAGACTCCATCCGTAAGGACATCCGCATCACCCAGACTGCTTGGATTGCGCCTTCGCCGCAAAGCCAGTGGATCTATGACCGCGTCCAGCGCGTCGCCCGTGCGCTGAATGACCGGTCCTATCAGGTTGACCTGCGTGGCTTTTCCGAGAATCTCCAATATACGATCTATAACGGCACCGAAGGCGGCCATTATGGCTGGCACGTTGATCACGGCCCGCTGAAGGTTCAGCGCAAGCTCTCCATTTCGGTGCAGCTCAGCGATTCATCCGATTACGAAGGCTGCAACCTGGAATTCCAGGCCGGCAACAAGATCGAAACCGCGCCGCGGAACCTTGGCGCGGTCGTCGCCTTTCCCTCCTATATCCTGCACCGCGTCGCGCCCTGCACCCGGGGCACGCGCAAGGCGCTGGTGGCTTGGACAACCGGGCCCAAGCTGAGATGAGCGGACCTGTGACTTCGCCTGTCGTTATTGCCGAACATCACCGCATCACCCGCGTTGCCTGGATCAATCGCGACGCCGATAGCGATTGGCCTTTCGCTCGGCTGGAAGAGGTGGCGCTTCTCCTGAACAACGAAGTGTTCCACTACGAGCTTTATGGGTTGGAGAAAGGCCTGTAATACAGCATCTATGAAGGCACCGAAGGCGGCCATTACAACTGGCATGTGGACATGGGCGTCAACAATCCGGAGCCACGCAAGATTTTGCTCAGTCTGCAGCTGTCCGATCAGGCCGATTATGAAGGTGGCCGCCTGGTGATCGAGGTCGGCGACGGCGCCTATCCGGCGAAAACCGTCCGGGGAATCATCATCGCCTTCCCCTCCTATGTCCTGCACCGGGGGTCGTCCACCGAATCGGGTGTGCGCAAGTCGCTGGTGACCTGGGTGGCAGGCCCGGAATTCCGCTAAGCTGATAGACATCGCTGCCGCGGCTTCCTATTTTTGCCCACCGCTTTGTTTTCAGGATTATTCATGTCCACCACGCTGCTTTGCATTCTGGATGGCTGGGGCTGGCGGCCCGATCCCGCGCCTGACAATGCCATCACCGCAGCCGTCACCCCCAATTACACGCGCCTTTTGGCGGAATGCCCGCATGCGCTGCTGGCGACATCGGGCGGCGCGGTGGGATTGCCCAAGGGGCAAATGGGAAATTCCGAAGTGGGCCACATGAATATCGGCGCTGGGCGGGTGGTGGCCCAGGACCTGCCGCGCATCGACGTCGCCATCGAGGATGGATCGCTGGCGCGCCGCCCCGTTCTGCTGGCGCTGATCGACAAGGCCAAAAGCGCAAAGCGTGCGGTGCACATCATGGGGTTGATGTCGCCCGGCGGTGTGCATTCCCACCAGGACCACATCGCCGCGCTGGTGAAGATCGTTAGCGCCGCCGGCGTGCCGGTGTTCGTGCATGCCTTCCTGGATGGCCGCGATACCCCGCCCAGGAGTGCGCGGGAGTTTGTAGCCAAATTCCTAGGCGACATTCAGGGACTGGCCGGTGTGCGCCTCGCCACGTTATCGGGGCGCTATTACGCCATGGACCGCGACAATTGTTGGGACCGGGTGCAGCAATGCCATGAGGTGATTGTGGATGCGTCGGCCCGCCCTTTCGACGACGCGGCAGCGGCCATCCAGGCTTCTTATGACGCCGATATCACCGACGAGTTTTTGGTGCCATGTGTACTGGGTGATTATGCCGGGGTTGAGGACGGCGATGTTTTGCTGTTCGCCAATTTCCGCGCCGACCGGGCGCGGGAAATTTCCGCTGCCTTGCTGGACACGGGTTTTGCCGGCTTCACGCGAAGCCGCGTGGCGCATTTCGCTGCCGCCGCGGGCCTCACCAAATATTCCGAGGCCCTCAAGCCTTTGATGGGCGCGGTGTTCCCGCCCGAAGATGTTCGCGAGACCCTGGGCGAGGTGATTGCAAGCCATCACATGAAGCAGCTACGCATCGCCGAGACCGAGAAATACGCCCATGTCACTTTCTTCCTGAATGGCGGGCGCGAGGATGTGTTCGAGGGCGAGGATCGCATCCTGGTGCCCAGCCCCAAGGTCGCAACCTACGACCACAAACCGGAGATGAGCGCCTATCAGGTGACGGACAAGCTGGAAGAGGCGATTGTATCGGGCGGATACGACCTGATCGTCTGCAACTATGCCAATCCGGACATGGTGGGCCATACCGGCATCATGAGTGCCGCGATCAAGGCGGTGGATACGATCGACAAATGTTTGGGGCGCCTGTGCATTGCGCTGGAGCGTGTCAGCGGCCGGATGCTGCTGACCGCTGACCACGGCAATATCGAGATGATGGAAGACCCGCACACCCATGAGCCCTATACGGCGCACACCACGCTGGATGTGCCGATATTGGTATTTGGTGCGCCGCCGGGCAGCCGGCTCGAGAATGGCCGGCTGGCCGATGTCGCGCCCACGGTGTTGGACATGATGGGCCTGGCGCAGCCTGCGTTGATGACCGGCCATTCGCTTCTGGTGCGCGGCGCGTGAGGCGTGCGCTGTTCCTGTCGCTGCTGATTGCCGCCTCGCCGGTGACGTCGAAGGCTGTGAAGCCTGCAAAAAAATATCCGCGTGTCAATGTCATCAGGCCCATGCCCAGGCCCGCGCCCGTTGTCGCCGCCCAGGCGCCCGAACCGTTGATGGATCTCAGCCATGCCTTGCCTGGAAAGTCGCTAGCGAAATGGACGTCCAGTTCCCAGCAGCTGCAAAGCCTGTCGTCGGAATTGAAACAGGGTCAGCCCCAGCTGGCCAGTGCCCGGGAGAAAAGCGAGAGCCTGGCAAGCGAAGCCGCTGCCTTGCGCAAGAAGCTAATCGCCACCGCCGCGCGCATCGAAGATCTGGAGCGCCAGCAGGTGGACAACAATGCCCGCATCGCAAAGCTGACGGCGGAAGATGCGCGCTTCAGCGCCGGCTTCACCAATGACCGGGTGGCAGTGACCAAACTGATCGGCGTGCTGGAGCGGTTGCAACATGACATGCCGCCGGCGCTGGCCATGCGCCCCGATGATGCGCTGGGTGCGGCGCGCGGCTCGATGCTGATTGGCGCATCCCTGCCGCCGGTCTATGCTCAGGCCGCCAGCCTGTCGCGGCGCATTGATGCTCTCAAGCGCACGCGCAAGGAACTGGAACAGCAGCAGGTCGAAGCCGCCGACACCGCCGCGCGGCTGACCATCGTGCGCGGGGAGCTGGATGAACTTCTGGCAAGGAAGGAGCAGGAGGCAGCGGGCGCGGCCCAAAGCTATGGAACCCTTAAGTCACAGATGGAACTGGTGGCGCGCCAGGCCGCCGACTTCCAGGCGCTGCTGGCGCGGGTTAAGCAATTACGCCAGGGCGGGGCGGGAGCTCCCGACCAGAGCGTGGTGGTGGTCACCGCGGAAAATACCGGTTCCCTGGGGAGGCTGGGCAAGAATTCCCTGCTGGAACCGGTGGTGGGTTCGGTGGTGGGCGGCGCGGATGCGGCCAATTCCGGGCTTTATTATGCAACTGCCCCGGGGGCCCAGGTCATTGCCCCGGCGGACGGAAAAGTTCTTTACGCCGGCCCTTACCATAAGACCGGACAAGTGTTGATCCTGGAGATAACCACCGGTTACGATGTGGTCTTGGCGGGACTGGGACGCGTGACGGTAAAGCCAAACGATCAGTTGCTGGCGGGCGAGCCGGTTGGAACCATGGCCCCCTCAGCCGCCGACGACCGGCTCTATTTTGAAGTGCGCCATGGCGGACATGGCCAGTCACCGGCACCGTGGTTGAAATTGAATCTGCGCCCTACGTTTAGAAAGGCGAACGGTACATGAAGAAGTTTGCGCTTGTTGGTCTGGGTCTGCTGGGCGGTTTCGCCACGGCGATGATCGCGTTGCCCGAAGCCAAGGGCGCGAATGATGCATCCGCCTATGGCCAGCTCGACCTGTTCAGCGACGCCTTCGAGCGGGTGCGCTCCAATTATGTGCGCCCGGTCAAGGACAGCGAGCTGATCGACGCCGCCATCCAGGGCATGGTGTCCAACTTGGATCCCCATTCCAGCTACATGGTTGCCAAGATGTATGGCGACATGCAGATCACCACCAAGGGCCAGTTCGGCGGCGTCGGCATCGAAGTCACCCAGGAAGACGGGCTTATCAAGGTGATTTCGCCTATCGACGGCACGCCTGCGTCGCGCGCCGGTATCAAGACCGGCGACCGCATCGCCGGCATCGACGGCAGCTCCATCGCCGGACTGCAGTTGAACGAAGCCATCGATAAGATGCGCGGCCCGTCCGGCAGCAAGATCACCCTGACTATCCTGCGTGAAGGCGAAAAGAAGCCGTTCGACGTGACCTTGGTGCGAGCTATTGTGTCGGTGGATGCGGCCTCGTATCGCCGCGAAGGCGATATCGGCTATATCCGCATGCCCGGCTTTAATGAGCAGACCGCCGATGGTCTGGAAAAGGCCGTGCGCTACCTCAAGAAGCAGATTGGCCCCGGTATCAAGGGTTATGTGCTGGACTTGCGCAACAATCCGGGCGGCTTGCTCGACCAGGCGATCCAGGTGTCGGATGATTTCTTGTCCGCCGGTGAGATCGTGTCCACCCGCGGCCGTCATTCCGAAGACACCCAGCGTTATGACGCCAAGGGCGGCGACATCACCGACGGCAAACCGGTGGTGGTGCTGATCAATGGCGGCACCGCCTCGGCTTCGGAAATCGTCTCCGGCGCGCTGCAGGACCACAAGCGCGCCACCGTCATCGGCCTGACAAGCTTCGGCAAGGGTTCGGTGCAGACCATCATCCCGCTTGGCGAAAATCGCGGCGCGCTGCGCCTGACCACGGCGCGCTACTACACGCCGTCCGGTCATTCCATCCAGGCCCAAGGCATCATCCCGGACATCCAGGTGGCGCAGGGCGATGAAGCCAATGTCCCCAAGCTGGCGCGCCCCTCCGAAGCCGATCTGCGCGGTCATCTCACCGGAGAGCCGGTCCCAGCCAAGCGGGTGAATGCCCCGGTGATCAAGCCGGCGGCCGGCCAGAAGTATGACGACTTCCAGCTGTCCTATGCCCTGGACCTGCTGCACGGGAAGATGACGGTGGCCTCGGCCGCCGTGCCGGCCCCCGACAAGAAGCAATAGGCAGCCCGGAACTCCATAGTGAAGGCCCGCCCTCCGGCGGGCCTTTTGCTTTTTGGGCCTGTCTTAACGACGGTTATGAAATTTCTTAACCATCACAAGGTCTAATGGCTCCATGGCTGCTGCTGCCGATTTGGCAGAAGGCTTGCTCGCGTCCAAAGCCGGGCGCGCGCTGGCCTTTGCCGCGTCCTTCTCGATCTGCCTGCTGGCGGCGGGTATGCTGGCCATCACCCTTTTGGGTCATGTCCATAGGCCAACCATCGTGCTGGACCAGCCGGAAACAGCCGAGAACACCCCCAAGCCGCCCACAAGCATCGACTATTACATCTCCGATGACGGCCGCAAACCCATGACGGGCTATGCTGCCCCCGCCGACATCAGGGCCAAGTTCAAGATCGCGATTGTGGTCAGCGGGCTGGGACTTTCCTCGACCGCCAGCAAGGCGGCGTTGGACAGTCTGCCCGCGGCAGTGACCCTGGCCTTTGAGGCCTATGCCGGCGATGTCGGTCAGTGGGTGGCCGAAGCGCGCCAGCATGTCCATGAGATCCTGCTGAAAATTCCGATGGAGCCGTTCGATTTTCCCGACAGCGATCCGGGCCCGCATACCCTGCGCGCCGGGTAGGACAAAGACGTCAACATCCCGCGCCTGACATGGGCTCTGACCCGCTTTACCGGTTATGCTGGCGTGACCAATCTTCTGGACCAGCACTTCTTGTCAGATAGCGCGGCATTGTCGCCGGCCCTGACATATCTCAATCGCCGCGGGCTGTATTTCTTCGACAATGGCGCGGCCAGCCAGTCGGTGGTGCCCACCGTGGTCGGATAGGTTGGCATCCCCGCCGTGCAGAGCGGGGCGGCGCTGGATAGCATCCAGACAGCGCTGGAAATTGACCGCCGCCTGTCGGAACTGGAAACTCAGGCCCGCGCCAATCGCAGCGCAGTGGGTTCGGCCTTCCTGTATTCCGTCAGCCTGGCGCGCATCGCTGCCTGGGCGAAGGGTTTGGAATCGCGCGGCTTTGTTCTGGTGCCGGTTTCAGCCATAGTGAACACGCCAAAACAATAAAAAGCGCGCGTATGTCTTCCTCCTCCGATCTGCCCTACCGGCCCTGCGTCGGCATCATGCTGTTCAACAAGGATGGCAAGGTGTTTGTCGGAAAGCGCATCGACCAGAGCGTGGAGGGCTGGCAGATGCCGCAGGGCGGTATCGACAAGGGCGAGGCGCCCAAACAGGCGGCTAGGCGCGAGTTGCAGGAAGAAGTCGGGACCGACAAGGTCGAGATTATGGCCGAGATGGAAGATTGGGTGACATATGATCTGCCCGAACACCTGGTCGGCGTGGCGCTTCACGGCAAGTACAAGGGTCAGCGCCAGAAATGGTTCGCCATGCGCTTCACCGGCAAGGATGTCGATATCGACCTGATCGCGCACGAACCGGAATTCTCGGATTTTCAATGGGTCAGTCTTGATGAACTGCCGGGCCTGATCGTGCCCTTCAAGCGCGAAACCTATAAGGCGGTGATTGCCGCGTTCCAAAACCTGGCATGAGAAAATCTCCCGTTGTGATGATCCATGGGGCCTTCTGTGGATCTTGGTCATTGGATGGACTGAAGGAAAAATTTCAGGCCGCCAGTTATGCCGTCAGCGCGCCACCCCTGCGTTTTCATGACGAAAATCGATCATCCCCTGCGTTGGCCACCACCGGCCTGGCCGATTATGCCGCCGACCTGGAAGAAGAAATCCGGGCGCTGAAAGCCCCGCCCATATTGGTGGGACATTCCATGGGCGGGCTGCTGGCGCAGATGCTGGCGGCGCGCGTTAAGGTTGCTGCCCTGATATTGCTGGCGCCGTCACCGCCCTGGGGCGTGGCACCTACCACCCTGTTTGAAATTGGCGCCGCCCACGCGATGCATCTGCAGCCTGGTCACTGGAACCAGGTGTTGGAGCCCAATCGCGACGTGGCGCTGGCCCATTCCCTGGACCGGCTGCCGCGAGAAATGCGCGACGAAGTCTATGGCCGCTTCGTGGCCGAATCGGGGCGCGCCATGTTTGAAGTGATGAACTGGGCCCTGGATTTCAACCAGGCCAGCGCGGTGGATGCCAAATCCGTGACCGCGCCGATGCTGTTCCTCACCGGAAGCGAGGACAAAATCAATCCGCCTTCGACTGTAAAAAACATTGCCAAATTATATGGCGACCGCGCCACCGCCGAAGTGCTGGACGGCATGGGCCATTGGCTGATTGGTGAAACGGGCTGGGAGAAACTGGCGCAACGCGTTCTTGCCTGGCTGAAAGCGCAGAAGCTTTAGCTCTTGGCGTCGGACTTGCGCTTGGCGAAGTCCTTCATGAAAGTCTGCAAGGTATCGATGGACGCGATCTTGGCCGCTGCCTCGCGGAAGGCCAGGCCGTGTTGGTCGATATTTGACGACGGCACCGCGAACAGGCCCGCGTCCGGCGTGCCTTTCATCTTGGTCGCGAAATGCGCGCGCACCCGCGCCAGACCCGCTTCGTCATTGGCTAGGCTATAGGCCACGGCTGTCCGCATCACCTGGGCGCGGTCGCTATCGCTCAGCGGGACCGTGTCGCTCCAGCGCGCATCCAGAATATCCTCGACCTTCTGCCCGCAATAGCCCAGTTGCCGCTGTCCCAGTAAATGTTGGCGCGCAGGCGTTTGGTGTCCTCGGCCTGGTCCACCGCGATCAGGTCCAGGGCATTGTCCCATTGCTTGAGCGCGGCGAAGGCGCGTGGCGACCTGCGCTTTGGCTACGCCGACCAGGCGGTTGTCCACCTGATAGGTTAGGAGGTTCGCGGCCGGTCCCAGTAGGTTTTCGGCCACCAGCAGGTCGCCCAGGCGCCGCCCAACGGCAATCTGGTGAACGACGGCCATCAGCAGGTGCGCGTGAACCACGAGCTACGCGACTTGTGCCTGTCGGGCATCGTGCGCCGCGAAGACATCACACAGGACAATACCGTCAACCTAGCGCAGCTCGCCGAAGCCCGCGTCATCTATGGCGGACAGGGCATTGTCAGCGAAGTGCAGCAGCTGCGCTATGGCAGCCAGCTGCTCGACATTGTGATGCCCTGGTAATCAAGATATAAGAGAGCTGTCTTCGATCCGGCGCAGCGCCGCGTCGATCTTGGTGATCAGCTTGCGTTGGCGGTCGCGGGTGCGCAGTTCCAGTTGGCGCTCAGCCTCGGTGGAGGCGCGGTCGGCGAGATCGGCATGCGGCACCGTCTCGGCCTGCAAGTTCTGGATGGTTTCGCGGCCTTCCTTGAGAATTTCGTCTTTCCAAGCGTTGAGCTTGCGGCGGAAATATTCGCGCTGACGCTCATTCATAAAGGGCTCGTTTTCCGACGGGCGGTAGTCGGCAGAGACTTGGTTTGCCATGCGCACTCCCTTTGAACGCGAGGGGCGAAAGACTCACGTAAACTCTGCCCCGAGGGCCGGGGTTATAACCGTGCGCGCACCCCAGCCGCAAACACTATCGTGTGGCCCGGGAAGCAGCGCACAGAAAAGCGGCAGTCGGAAAAAAACCCGGATATCAGACACTTTCGCGACAGAACTGCTAGGTATCGCAACGCACAAATCTGATGGGTTTGGGAGGGTTGAAAGCCTCGCCCGACTTCTGCCGCGGCGCGGCTCTACGCGCGGCTACTACGCTGTCGCTAAGCCGCCAAGCCGCGCGTTGGCATTGAAAAAAAAGGCCCGCCCGCATCACGGGGGGGGCCTACGCTGCTGCTAGGGCATTAAAAAGTGACCTGACCGGGTCTTTTTGTACCAAGCGGTTTGAGAGAAACTGACTTGGAAAGGACTTTAGTTATGCCGAAGAAGTGTTTTAGCGCGGAGCAGATAGTGATTTTGCTACGCCAGATTGAAGTTTTGATCTCTCAGGGCAAGGGTGCCCCGATGGCGTGCCGAGAAGCTGGGATATCGCAGCAGAGCTACTACCGCTGGCGCAGGGAATATGGCGGTTTAGAGCTTGATCAGGCCAGGCGGCTGAAGGATCTGGAGAAGGAGAACGCCCGGTTGAAACGCCTGGTGGCAGATCTTTCGCTTGATAAGCAGGTTCTCAAGGATATCGCCTCGGGAAACTTGTAAGCCCCGAACGGCGCCGGCAGGCGGTTGCGGGGGCTCGTGAGAAGTACAGTCTCTCGGAACGTCATGCCTGCCGGCTCGTTGGTCAGCCACGTGGTACGCAGCGGTACACGACGATAGTCCGTGCAGACGAAGATGCTCTGACGCAGGCCATTATTGGTCTGGCGTCAGAGTATGGCCGCTATGGCTATCGGCGGATCACGTGGCTGCTCAGGGATGCTGGATGGGCCGTTGGCACTGACCGCGTGCAACGCATCTGGCGCCGCGAGGGGCTTAAAGTTCCCAGTAAACAAAGGCCCAGGAGACGTTTGTGGCTTAACGATGGTTCTTGTATCCGGCTGAGACCGGAACGGCGTAACCACGTCTGGTCTTACGACTTTGTCGAAGCCCAGACGCATGACGGCCGCAAGGTGCGGCTTATGACGCTGATTGACGAGTTTACGCGGGAGTGCCTAGCAATCCGTGTTGCCAGACGGATCAATAGTCTGGGTGTGATTGAGACCATGGCAGATGTGATGTTGACCCGCGGTGTTCCGGAGCACATCCGGTCAGACAATGGTCCTGAGATGACGTCCAAGATAGTACGCAGCTGGCTTGCGAGTGTTGGGGCCAGGACGCTGTACATTGAGCCTGGAAGCCCGTGGGAGAATGGTTATTGCGAGAGCTTCAACGGCAAGCTGCGTGACGAACTGCTCAATGGGGAGATCTTCTACAGCCTGAAGGAGGCCAAGG
>JAPLPI010000230.1 GCA_026400305.1 Alphaproteobacteria bacterium
GTCCAGCAGCGCATCGCGCGCGCTCACATGGATTTGTGTTCCATTGCGATAGGCACCGGCGCCGGTCCGTGCCGAATATAGCTCGTCGCTGATGGGATTGTAGACCACGCCGCAAACCGGCCGTCCGTCCACCACGATCCCGGCGCAGATGGTGAAGTGTGGCCGGCTCTTGAGGAAGGCCACGGTGCCGTCGATGGGATCGATGACAAAGACGGTACGCCGCTGCAGCCGCGCCGGATCGTCGATGGTTTCTTCCGACAGCCAGCCATAATCGGGCCGTGCTTTGGTCAGCGTCTGCCAAAGAAACCGGTCCACCGCCAGGTCGGCTTCGGTGACGGGGCTGCCGCCTTCCTTGTTCCACTGCTTGTAGTCGCCGCCATAGAAGCTGCGCGCGATATGCCCGGCCTCGCGGACGGTATCTTTCAGAAGCGCGAGATCCTCACGCGCCGGCAAGGGTCATGCCTTCGATGCGCACGGTCGGTGAATTGACGCCGTGGCGGAATTCCAGGTCGCTGGCTGGCACCAGGCTGGCGAACATGTCTTTCAGGTTGCCCGCGATGGTGACTTCCGAGACGGAATAGGCGATCTGGCCATTTTCGATCCAGAAGCCGGCTGCGCCTCGGGAGTAATCGCCGGTCACGCCATTCACGCCCATGCCCATCAGTTCGGTGACGTAGAAGCCCTGCTTGATGTCGGCAATAAGTTCTTTGACGCTGAGCGTGCCCGCTTCCAGATAAAGGTTGGTGGAAGAGGGTGACGGCGGACCGCCGGTGCCGCGGGCGGCATGGCCGGTGGTCTCAAGGCCAAGCTGCCGCGCGCTGGCGCATTCCAGGATCCAGCTGGTCAGCCTGCCATTTTCGATGAAGGCGCGGCGGGCATTGGCCACGCCTTCGCCGTCGAATGGCTTGGAGCGCAGGCCACGCACCCGGTGGGGGTCGTCGATGATGTTGATGCTTTGGCCAAATATGCTTTGGCCCATCTTGTCCTTCAGGAAGGATACGCCGCGCGCGATGGCGGTGCCGGAAATGGCGCCGGCGAAATGGCCCAGCAAACCGCCGGCCTCATCGGGATGGAATACCACCGGCACGCTCTGGGATTTCATGCTGCGTGGATTCAGCCGCTTGACGGCTTTTTCGCCGGCGGTGCGGCCGATATCGGCGGGAGAGCGCAGGTCGGAGGCATGGCGCGCGCTGGCCTGGTCATAGTCGCGCTCCATTGCGGTGCCTTCGCCCGCCAGAACGGCCACGCCGATGCCGTGGCTGGTCCCGGCATAGCGGCCGTAAAAGCCGGTCGAGGTGGCCAGCGCCACGGCGCTGCGTGAGAAGGAGGCGCCGCCGCCTTCGGAATTGGTGACGCCTGCAACGGCCATCGCGGCGGCTTCGACATCGCGGGCGCGCTCGATCAGAAGATCGGCGCTGGCCTCGGATGGATCTTCCAGGTCCAGCTGCGGGCTGACTTTCGCGAGCCGGTCCCTGGGTGCCAGTCCGGCGAACTTGTCCTCGGGCGCGAGTCTGGCCATCGTCACGGCGCGCTCGGGCAGCGCCGCCAGCGCATCGGGTGAATGATCGGTGGACGAAATGAACGCGACCTGCTGGCCAACAAAGACGCGCAGGCCGATGTCGTAATTCTCCGCCCGTTCGACGTCTTCCAGCTTACCCAGCCGGTAGGAGACGCTGGAGGAGACCCCTTCGACGAACAGGGC
>JAPLPI010000148.1 GCA_026400305.1 Alphaproteobacteria bacterium
CCGGGCGGCGACAGCTGGAATGGCATCGCCGATGAATTCCGCCAGGGCGGCGAAACATGGATCGCGGGCACCTACGATCCGGAAAGCAACACGACTTATTGGGGCACCGCCCAGGCCAAGCCATGGCGTCGCGACTTGCGCGGATCGGGCGGCGGCGCGACCGATTATGCTAACTCCACCGTGGCACTGGATGCCGACACCGGCAAGCTGAAATGGTTCTACAACCATGCGCCTGGCGAGAGCCTGGACCTGGATGAAGTTTTTGAGCGCATTCTGGTCGACCACGGTGATGCGAAGACCGTGATGACCATCGGAAAGGCCGGCATCCTGTGGAAGCTGGACCGCGGCACGGGGAAGTTCATCGACAGCCGCGAGACGGTTTACCAGAATGTCATGACGTCACAGAATTCGGTGACCGGCGAGCCGATCTATCGCAAGACCATCCAGGACCAGAAAGTCGACCAGTGGCTATCGTCCTGCCCCGGCCCGGAAGGCGGCCATGATTGGCAGGCAGCGAGCTATCATCAGCCGACCGACGCGTTGGTTATCCCTCTCAGTCAAAGCTGCGTCATGATGCTGGGCAACGGCTCGCAGACCTATTTCGAGATGCCGGGAACGGAACGTAACATGGGGCGGCTCTCGGCCTATCGTACGTCTGACCTCAAGCCACTTTGGACATTGCAGCAGCGTTCGCCATTTATGACCGGCGTGCTGTCAACCGCGGGCGACCTGGCATTCGTCGGAGACTATGACCGCCGTTTCCGTGCGGTGGACGTGAAAACCGGAAAGACCTTGTGGTCAGTGCGACTAGGCACGACGGTGCAGGGATACCCGGTCACGTTCCGCGTCGACGGCAAGCAGTATATTGCCGTCACCACGGGCCTGGGCGGCGGCAGTCCACAGGACAAGCCGATGACCATGCTGCAGAATGTTCATCGCCCTAACAATGGACAGGCTTTGTATGTCTTCGCGCTGCCCGACGGGAAGTGATGGAGCCTTTAAATAAGGATTGAGATTGTGAAAAATATCACTGTTCTTCTCTCGTCTGCCTGCCTTTCGCTTACGATGGTCGCGCCCGCATTGGGGCAGGTCCAGCGCCACAATCTGGCGCCGATTCCGACATATGAGGTGCATCGCGCCAAGATTTCTCCTCGCATCGACGGCAAGCTCGACGATGCCGCCTGGCAAGCGGCCAAGCCGGTTACCTTCGTCTTTCCCTGGACAGATCAGACTGGCAAGAAACAAAAGACCGTGGCCCGGCTGATCTGGGACAGCGAAAACCTCTATGTCGCCTATGAGTGCGAGGATAGCGATATCACTGCTGTGTATACCCAGCATGACGATCCCACCTACAAGGATGATGCGGTCGAAATCTTCATTGCTCCGCCGGGTGTCAAGAACCTCTATCTTGGCCTTGAGATGAATGCCCGCGCTATCCTGTACGACTACCTCTATCCTTTTCCGCAGCGCATCATAAAAAATTACAACCTGCCCGGCGTTCGGGTGGCTGTTTCGAGTCTGGGCACGCTCAACAAAAGCAGTGATCAAGACCATGGAACCCAACCGTCGGCTTTCGCAATGGTCGGATTCGGGCATGGTGAAACCGGATCCGCATTATCCGGACCGGTTCGGCCGGCTCTTTTTTGTGGAATAGCGCGCGGCAGGGGGTGCCTCGAAAAATTGGATCTTAGGTCTCGCTCCAGAGCCGCAGCAGGTTGTGATAGACCGCCATCATGTCCACCAGCGCGGGATGATCGGGATGGTCATGACCCATCTGCTGCAAAGCGTTGTCCAACTTGAACAGCATGGAGCGCTGGGCATCCAGCCGCACCAGGCTTTGCAGCCAGAAAAACGCGGCGAGGCGGGCGCCCCTTGTGACAGGGACGATGTGATGAACGGTGCTGGCGGAATAGAGGACAAGGTCGCCCGCCGCCAGCTTGATGCTGTCCGTGCCGTCGAGTTTTTCGATGATCAGCTCGCCGCCGTCGTAACTTTCGGGCGGTGACAGAAAGAGGGTTGCCGACAGGTCCGCCCGCACCCGGTGGCCTGTGCCGGGAATGTGGCGTATCGCGCCGTCGATGTGGCGACCATATTGCTGGTCATTGGCATAACGATTGAACTGCGGCGGGACCACTTTCAGCGGCAGCGCTGCCGACAGAAACATCTGGTCGGCATCCAGCGCATCCAGAATTCGCTGTCCCAGCCGGATGCAAAGCGGATGATCTTCGCGCAACTGGTGGTTAAGCTTGACCTGTTGCGAGAGATAACCCGCGGTCTTGCGGCCATCCTTCCAGTCGGCGCCATCCAGAAGCTTGCAAATCTCGGCGGCTTCCGCAGTCGCCAGCACGTTGGGGATGCGGATCAGCATGATCTAGTAATCCACCAACAGTGTAAGCATAGCGCTGCGCCCCGCACCCGGTACCGCCCGGAACGGATGGATCTCATTGATATAGTCGCGGTCCGTCAGGTTGTAGAAATTCAGCTGGATCGCATAGTTGGCGTTGATGCGATAAGATGAGGAAGCATCCAGCGTGTAATAAGGGGACGATACCAGATACGAGGTAGTGGTGTTCTGCGCCAGGCGCTGGGAGACATATTGGCCGCCCAGCCCTACCGTCCATTCTGGCCCTATTTCGTAATCGCTCCAGAAGGTCGCGGCATCTTTGGGCGTATTGACGAGCGGCGCGCCCAGCAGCGAACCTCCCGACGCGGTCGCGACCGTATGGCTGTCGAGATAGGAATATCCCGCCTGCACGCGCCACTCGGGCGTGATGTTGCCCCAGAGCGATAGCTCGAACCCGTCCACCCGCTGTGTCCCGCCCAGCACATTGACACCCGCCACAGTGCCGGGAATGCGCGCATTCTCCTTTTCCAGGCGGAACAGCGCGGCAGCCGCTTCTAGCCGCTTGGAGAACAGGCTCCACTTGGCCCCGACCTCGAAGGACTTGTTTTTTTCCGGCGGCAGGAAGGCGTTCTGGGTGCCCAGGGCGCGAGCCGATGTCAATTGCGACAGCGATTCCGCTGACGGGTTGAACGATGTGCCGTGCGCGAAATAGAAGCTGGCATTCTCCACCGGCTTGTACACCACACCGACGCGATAGGTAATGATAGGATCGACATTCTTGACCTGACTGTTGACCGGTGGATTGAGCACGGTCGGCGCCGCCTGCGGTTTGTTGGGCACCGTGGCATAGGTGGTGGACTTGAAGTGGCTGGTGAACTGATCCCAGCGGAAACCGGCGGTGACCTCCCATTGATCGTCCAGCTTGATCGTGTCCACGGCATAGGCGGCAAGACTGGCCGCCGGCGTCTCGGCATAAAGCCGGGAAAAAACGTTGCCGGTGAAAGCAAAATGCTGGGCCGGTGCCAACAGATTGAGGGTCGGAACGCCGGTGGTGTTCTGGAACAGCGGCGTGGAATTTTCCCACGAGGCTTCGACACCGCTCACCAAGGTGTGCGCGAAATTCCAGCTGTCGAAGCTGGCGGTGATTTCCGCCTGTTCCGTGCCTAGGCTTTCGGTGCTGGTGCCCTGCCAGATGTTGCGCGCCACCTGCACTGAAGGCAGCGGTGTGGCGGCGGTGGTACCCGGCGCCAGCAGGCCCTCGGAAATACGGAAGTCACGACCATACTTGCCGTAGCGCATAGTGTTGCGGAATTGAAAGTTGGGGCTGAAGTCGTGTTCGAGTTTGGCGGTCAGCACATTGACGTTGGTTTTCAGATGGTCGGAATCAAAGCCGTAGTAGTTGCTGAAATCGACCGGGGCGCGGCGGCCGAAATACCAGGGAATGCCGTAATCGGGAATGTCGTCGGCTTCTTGGTGTAGATAGGTGACGGTGAGGCGGGTCGGCTTGCCCAGTCCCAGCGCCAGGGAAGGCGCCAGGCCCCACCGGCGCTGCTTTCCTGTATTGCGGCCCGCCACATTGGAGGAATGCGTCATGCCCACGACACGCACGGCCGCGCCCGAGCCCAGTTCCGACAAGGTGTGATTGTAATCGACCGTCAAGCGTTTTGTATTGTCGGTGCCCAGCGAGGCGCTAGCATCCATATTCTGGCGCAGGCGCGGCGTCTTGGAAACCTGGTTGATCACGCCGCCGGTCGAACCGCGCCCGAAATAAACCGAGGACGGGCCGGACAGGACTTCCAGCTGCTCGTAATTGAAAGTGTCGCGGTAGTAGCTGCCGAAGTC
>JAPLPI010000318.1 GCA_026400305.1 Alphaproteobacteria bacterium
GCGCAGCGATACCGCCCCTTCGACGCCGTAATAGCTGGCCGTGTAGGCCGATGGCGTGATGGCGGTCAGGTCGTTGATGCCGGTGATGCCATAGCGCACCACGGTGGTGTCGCTAACCAGTGTGAGACTGCGCGGGGTTTCGATCAGCGGCTTGTCCAGCCCGAAGGCCGCCGCGTTGCCGCCGGCCTGCAGCAGGTGCACCGGATCGCCGGTCACCGTGACCGATTCCACGCCCTGCGCCCGCGCCGGTGCGGCAGCCACCAATGCGACGAGCCCCGTCCAAACAATCAGCCCCATTTTCATGGCGCGTACATAGTCTTTCCCATCTGAAATGTTATGTAAAATTTTACGTCACTTGTCCAACAAGTGATCCTTGTGAACTCTAATTTTTGTTAGTTACTTGTTTCTAAAGGGATTTATTCCAGACCGCCGCGAGTGCGGCACTGGGGACAATCATGGCACCACTAATTTCCAGCGCCTGCAGAGCATGACGGTGCAGGTTCGGTTCATAGGCGGCGCAGGCATCCGCCGCGATGACGATATGGAAATCCCGCTCGAATCCGTACCAGGCTGAAGACGCCACGCAGCATTCCGTGGTCAGGCCGGCCAGCACCAGCGTGTCGACGCCAGCGGCTTGTAACTGCTCGGCCAGCCCGGTGCGGGCGAAGGCGCTATAGCGGGTCTTTGACACCACGGCCTCACCCGCCTGGGGCTGTGGTCCGATGAAGCCGGCGCCGCTTGTGCCTTCCACGCACAGCGCTTCATCACTGCCCGGCCGTGTCAGGAGCCGCACGAAGACGACTTTGACGCCGGCGGCGCGCGCAGCTTCCACCAGGCATTCGGCGTTCCCCAACGCCGCCTGCGGCGCCGTCATGTCCATGCCGCGGCGCGCCATCTCGCCATCGGGGCTGCCGAAGTCCACCTGGCAATCGATCACCAGCAGCGCGGTACGGTCGGCCGTCATGCGAAGGCCTTGCGCAGCGCAGGCAGTATCTCGCGCCCGGTGACGCGCAGGCCTTGCGCATAATCATCGAAGATGAACATCAGGCCATCGATCTCGCAGTCCTTCAGGAAGGTTTCGATCTTGGCGGCGCAGGTGACGGGCGCGCCGACCGCCGTCTGCGTCATGAAAGCGCCCTGCGCCCGCGCCGTCATGGCATTTCCTTGCACGTCATAGCTTTGCAGCATACCCAGCACAGCGCCCTCGTCCAGTCCGTCTCGGTATTTTTGCGCCCGAGCTTCGGCTTCGGCATCAGTAGCGGCGGTGATCACGGTCATCATGCAATAAGTGCGGATCGGCTTGCTCAGCTTCGCCGCCAGCGCCTTGGCCCGGCGCGAGGCCTCGCGGATCTCGGCTTCGTCGCGGCCGCCGATGAAACAACCATCCGCTTCGCGCACCGAAAATTCAAAGCCGCGCTGGGACTGGCCGGCGCAGATCAGGAATGGCGTTTGCAGCGGCTTGGGCTCGTTGACGCAATCCTGGAAGTCGAAGTATTTGCCCTTGAAGGTCACGCTGGGCTCGGCCCAGAGCCGCTTGACGATTTTTGTCCATTCCTCGGTCAGGTCGTAGCGCGCATCATGGTCCAGCGAGGCATCCCAAGCATCCATCTGCTCGAACTCGCCGCGATAGGCGCCGGCCACGATGTTCAGCCCGGCGCGGCCGCCGGAGATGTGATCCAGGGTGGCGATCATCTTCGCCGCCACAGCCGGATTGTGCAGGATCGTGTGCAGGGTGGCCCAGACTTTCACCCGGCTGGTGATCGCGGCGATGCCCGCCAGCATGGTGACGGCTTCCAGGCTATGGCCCCAATGGCCGGTGTCACCGCCAAAGCCGCGCCACTTGCCCATCGCCATGACAAAATCCAGACCTTCGGCCTCGGCCAGCAGCGCCGCCTGCCGGTTCTGTTCCCAGCCACCGTTCAGCACCGGGGTGTTGCGGCTGACAATCCACCCACCATTGGCTATGGGAAGAAAGACGCCGAACTCTTTCATGCCCCGCTCCGGTGCGGCGGGCGCATGAAGGCTACCGCCAG
>JAPLPI010000147.1 GCA_026400305.1 Alphaproteobacteria bacterium
CCAGCTTCTTGCCGATCATGTATTCAGGCGCGGCGTTCACCGCTTCCACTGCCGCCACCATCCCATCGCGCAGATGGAACACGGCGAATTTGCGCAGCGCCGGATCGCCGCGCAGCACCAGGATATCGGTGGGACGGGCGAGACCTGCGATCTGCAGCTTAAGGTCATACTGGTCGGACCAAAACCACGGCACTTCGCTGTAGGTCTTGTGCTTGTCGGTCATACTGAGCGCGGCATGCTTGGCCTGGTCGATGGCGTTCTGCACGCATTCCAGCCGGATCTCGTGGCCTTCACGCCCGACGTGGCGGGTGCAGTCGCCGGCCGACCAGATATGGGGATCGCCGGTGCGGGCATTTTGGTCCACCACGATGCCGTCGGTGCAGGCCAGACCGGCCGCCACTGCCAGCTCGTCGCACGGCACGACGCCGATGCCCACCAGCACGATGTCGGCATCATAGGCTTTGCCGCCCGCGATGACGTGCTCAACCTTGCCATTGCCTCCGAAGGCTTCGGCGCCGGTCTTCAGCATCAGCTTCACCCCGGCCTTTTCATGTTCGTTCGCATAGAAATCCGACAGCACCGGCGACACGGCGCGGGCCATCAAACGGTCCATCGCTTCGAACACCGTCACGTCCAGCCCGCGCTTGGCACCGACCGCCGCCACTTCCAGCCCGATATAGCCGCCGCCCACGATGGCAATGCGCTTACCCGCATGAAACACGGCCTGCATACCGTCCACATCGGCGATGGTCTTGAGATAATGCACACCGGGAAGGTCGGCACCGGTGCAGCGCAGCTTCCTCACCCGCGCGCCGGTCGCCAGCAACAGCTTGTCATAGGGCAGCTTGCGGCCATCATTCAGCTCCACGATGCGATCGGCGCGGTGGATGGCCTTGGCGCTTGTGTTCAGGATCAGCTCGCAGCCGGCCTCGGCATAATAATTGTCGGCCTTGAGGAAGAGACGGGCGCGCTCGAAGGCGCCCAGCAGATACGCCTTGGACAGCGGTGGTCGCTGATAGGGCGGATAGGCTTCGTCGCCCACCATGGTGATAGGACCGGTGAACCCTTCCTTGCGCAGCGATTCCACGGCCTGTATGCCAGCCTGTCCGGCACCAATGATGACGATGTTTTCTGGCATTTTTCGCGTGATTTCCGTAATCCGGGCGCGGGGGTTAGCACGGCGGTAGATGGGGAACAACCGGGGCCTTCCTGTGGCCCGAAGGCCGGGCTAAAAGCGATGGATATGGCTAAAATCAGCGACACTTTCCGGGAGGCATTCCCCCTGCCCGACCTGGACGCCACCGCACGGCTTGGCAAGGCCATCGCGGGCGGACTGGGCGTGGGCGATGCCGTGGCGCTGTGGGGCGATCTGGGCGCGGGCAAGACCACGTTGGCGCGCGCCATCCTGCAGGCGCTAGGCATGGCCGAGGATGTGCCCAGCCCGACCTTCACCATCGTGCAGAACTATGACACTGCGCCGCCGGTGGCGCACTATGACCTGTATCGCCTCAAGAGCGCGAGCGAGATGCAGGAACTGGGTTTCGAAGACGCGCTGGACCAGGGCGCCGTGCTGGTGGAATGGCCAGAGCGTGCGCCCGAAGCCTTGCCGCCTGAGACGCTGCATGTGCGGTTGAGCCTGAGCGGCGATAGCCGTGTGGCGAAGGTGACCGGACCGGGACGTTGGGCCAAGGAAATAGAAAGCGCTTGGCATGTCTGACCGCCAGCTTGCGATGAAAGATTTTCTGGCGCGGTCCGGCTGGGGCGATGCGACCATCGCGCCATTGCCCGGCGATGCCTCCACGCGCCGCTACGCACGCCTGGCGATTGGCGATCGCAAGGCGATGCTGATGGATCAGCCGCAAGGGGCCGAGGCCCCCGCCGCATCCCCAGACGCCAGCGAAGAGGAACGCCGCGCGCTGGGCTACAACGCCCTGGCACGGCTGGCCGGCGCCGACTGCGCCCGCTTCGGGGCGGCGGCGGCGTGGCTGCGCGCGCAAGGGCTGGCGGCGCCGGACATCTATGCCGCCGATCACGCCCAGGGCTTCGTCATCCTGGAAGATCTGGGAGACGCGCTGTTCGCCCAGGTGCTGGCTGACGGCGGTAATGAAGAAGAATTGTACAAGGCCGCCGTCGAAGTGCTGGCGAAAATTCATGCCAGCGACGCACCGGCATCGCT
>JAPLPI010000014.1 GCA_026400305.1 Alphaproteobacteria bacterium
TGAGAGAAAGTCATTTCATCAATTTTGCGCCGTTCAATATTTTCATCTTCCAGAACTTGTGCAAGCTCCAAGGCTTTTTTAGGATTATCGGTTGTAAAAAGATCTACTGCACGGATCGCATCGCCCAATCTTCCTACAGCATTAATGCGGGGTGCAATAGTGAAAACAATTTGTCCTGCGCTCAAATTTCCCGGTTCCATTCTTGCACCTTTGATCAATGCCAATATTCCCGGTCGCGGATTTGTATTTATTAGATCAATCCCTTCTTTAACAAGAATTCTGTTTTCATCTATCAAAGGAACTATATCTGCGGCACCGGCAAGAGCCACAAGATCGGTGAAGTGCACGACGGCGCTGCGACCATGGACTTCATGGAGCAGGAGCAGGAGCGGGGTATTACCATCACGTCCGCCGCGACGACCTGCTACTGGAAAGACCACCGCATCAACATCATCGACACGCCTGGTCACGTCGACTTCACCATTGAAGTCGAGCGGTCCATGCGGGTTCTGGACGGTGCCGTTGCCGTTTTCGACGCCGTAGCCGGCGTGGAACCCCAGTCCGAAACCGTGTGGCGCCAGGCCGACAAGTATCATGTGCCGCGCATCTGCTTCGTCAACAAAATGGATCGCACCGGCGCCGACTTCCAGCGCTGCATCGACATGATGATCGACCGCCTGGGAACCCGCCCTATGATCATTACTTGGCCGATCGGCTCGGAAGGCGAGTTCAAGGGCATCATCGACATTGTCAAGATGAAGGCTCTGGTCTGGCAGGACGAACAGTTGGGCGCGATGTTCGACGAACTCGATATCCCGGCCGAATATGCCGACAAGTGCGCCGAGCTGCGCGCCGCGCTGGTTGAGATGGCCGTCGAAGAAGACGACGCGCTTATGGAAGCCTATCTCGAAAAGGGCCAGGAGCCGTCGGTCGAAGATTTGCAAAAATGTATCCGTAAGGGCACCAATACCTTTCATTTTGTGCCGGTGATGTGCGGCTCCGCCTTCAAGAACAAGGGTGTGCAGCCCTTGCTCGACGCCGTCGTCGCCTACCTGCCTTCTCCGCTCGACATTCCGCCTCTGACCGGCGTTGTCCCAGGCACCGACAAGGAGGTGCCGCGTCTGCCGGATGACAAGGCGCCCTTCGCCGGTCTGGCGTTCAAGATCATGGACGATCCCTTTGTAGGCTCTATCACCTTCGTGCGCGTCTATTCGGGCACCGTCACTTCTGGAACTGGCGTTCTGAATTCTGTGAAGGACAAGACCGAGCGGGTCGGCCGCATGCTTTTGAGGCATGCGAACAGCCGCGAAGACGTCAAGGAAGCCAATGCGGGTGACATTGTCGCTTTCGCCGGCCTCAAGCTGACTACTACGGGCGAAACCCTCTGCGATCCAAACGATCCGGTGATTTTGGAAAAGATGGAATTCCCCGATCCGGTCATCGAAGTGGCGATCGAACCAAAGACCAAAGCCGACCAGGAAAAGATGGGCATGGCGCTGGTGCGCCTGGCACAGGAGGATCCGTCGTTTCGCGTTTCCACCGACCAGGAATCCGGCCAGACCATCCTCAAGGGCATGGGCGAGCTGCATCTGGAAATTAAGGTCGACATCCTCAAGCGGACTTACAAGGTCGACGCCAATGTCGGCGCGCCGCAGGTGGCCTATCGCGAAACGCTCTCCAAGCCGCTGACGATCAAGTACACCCACAAGAAGCAGACCGGCGGTTCGGGCCAGTTCGCCGAAGTTACCATTGAGTTCGAACCCCTGCTCCCCGGCGAAGGGTTTGTGTTTGAGAACGACGTGGTCGGCGGCGCCATCCCCAAGGAGTTCATTCCGGCGGTAGAAAAGGGCCTGAAGACGCAGAAGGAATCCGGCTTGCTCGCCGGGTTCCCAGTGATCGACTTCAAAGCCAAGCTGGTCGACGGCAAGTATCACGAAGTCGATTCCAACGCCCTGACTTTCGATATCGCTGCCCGCGCCGCGTTCCGCGAACTTGCCAGTAAAGGCGCAGTCAAGCTGCTCGAGCCGGTGATGAAGGTGGAAGTTGTTACCCCTGAGGATTTCCTCGGTGGCGTGATCGGCGACCTCAACAGCCGCCGTGGCCAGGTGCAGGGCACTGACAGCCGCGGCAACGCCCAGGTCGTCACCGCCATGGTGCCGCTGGCCAACATGTTCGGCTACATCAACACGTTACGCTCGATGTCTCAGGGGCGCGCGCAGTATTCGATGCAGTTCGACCATTACGAGCAGGTGCCGCAGGCGATCGCGGACGAAGTCAAAGCCAAATACGCCTAAGCGCTTCAGAGATTACGGAGAAGAAAAATGGGTAAAGCAAAGTTTGAACGTAACAAGCCGCACTGCAACATCGGCACGATTGGCCATGTTGACCACGGCAAGACCTCTCTGACTGCTGCGATCACCAAGGTGCTTGCGGAGACGGGCGGCGCGACGTTCACGGCC
>JAPLPI010000402.1 GCA_026400305.1 Alphaproteobacteria bacterium
TTCGTTCAGCACCAGCAACAGTGTAACGGTGTCGAGCACCGTCAGGCCCAGCAGCCAGTTCGACCATTCTTCGGCCAGTTCAAGACTCATGTAACCGATGAAGCCGGTCAGGATGACCGAGGCAAATGGGAACACCCACACGCCGCGACCGCGCAAAAGTGTGACGGTGATCGCCATTTTCAGGGTGCCATGCACCAGCAGATAGAAGATCACGAAATGGCCCGGTGACGCCGCCAGCGCCGCAGCACCCTGGCGGATGAACTCGGCGGTGGGCGAGTGGCGGCCCTGGTCAAGCTCTGGAGTGGTCCATTGCAGTGCCAGGGAATAGAGCCGCTGTGGCCCGGTGATGGCGATGATCAGCCCGGCCGTGACTTCCAACAGGCCGAAGAATCCCTTGATCAGGATCGTTACCAGATAGGCCGCGTGGGCAAGGTACGATTTGGACAGGGTGCGGGTCCTCGGGAAGCGGGACTAGGGCCCCGGCGGCTGTTACCGGGACCTCGCATGCGACCACGGCAATTCCGTGGCAGGTCGAATCCCGAAGCGCTCGATGGTGTAGTCACGCACGAACTTGTCCAGCAGCTTGGTGACTTCATCCGACGCTTCGGGAAAGCGAAACACCGGCAGGCCAAAGATGGCTCGCTGACGGACAGGTTGCGGGGCACCGGCTCGAACAAGTGGTCGGTGGGGTCACGGCGGCGCTTGCAGTCGCCACTGATCACCCGCGCTCATGCCCTTTCAGCGTAGCAGCGCTTGCGCCGATGCCAACACATGGCCAGCCGGCACCAAGGTGACCTCCACCGCATTGCGCAGCAATTGGCGAAACCCAGCCATCAGACAGCAACGTCCCAGTCGGGCCGTGGTTCGCCCCGGGTGACCACAAGATAAACGTCTAAAATAAATAGGTATTACTCCAAAAGTGCTATTTCCTGAGATTGAACTTGCAAGTCACTTGCAAATATAGGGGCGCTATGTTTGATATCGTTTCGCAAGTGAGGGAACTGCATGCCGGGGAAGCTCGCTTCGTAAAGCCGTCGCTGGGCACGGCTTCGTCCATCCGGATACGCACCGACATGTCGGCAACCATTCGGTGAAGTTGGTGGCCGGCGATTTGGTGCTGTATTCCGCCACCAGTCGCCATCACGTCACGCCAGTGACGGGCGGCAGCCGCTGGTCTTCCTTTTTTTGGATCCAGAGCATGGTGCGAGATGAAGCCACCCGCACCATGCTGTTCGAGCTGGACACGTCCATCCAGGGCCTGCGCAAGCAGATCGGGGACACGCCGCAGGTCGTCAGCCGGGCCGGTCTTTATCACAACCTTGTCTGCCGCTGGGCGGATGCATGAGGATGCCATGACCTTCACGAAATTCCGTCACACGCTTTTCACCGTGCATATGTGGGTGGGCCTGATCCTGGGCGTGCTGCTGGCGGCGCTGGGCCTGTCGGGCAGCCTGATCGTCTATGACCAGGAGATCGCGAACGTTTTTGATACGCCGCCGCACGCTGCGACCGCCGGCATGCCGCTGCCGCTGACCATGATCCAGGGCACTGCGCGCCATGTCGCCAAAGATAAGGGTCTGGACGGCGGACAGATGCAGATCATGCCACCGCAAAAGCCGCGCGATCCGGTGGTGGTGCGCCTCGGAAGTATTTCGCCGATGGGCGCTATGCCGGGCGCGAACCGCGAAGGCGGCGGTGAGCGCCGCGCCGAAGGTGCGGGCGGCGGTGGCCGCGGTCTTCAGATCTTCCTCGATCCGGTGTCCGGTGAAGTGCTGGGCACCCGCAATTCCGTGCTGCCACACTTCCTGACATTTGCCCACCAGCTGCACGGTAACTTCCTGATGAGCCGTCAAACCGGCCGCCCTATTGTCGGCTGGCTGGGCGTGGCGATGTGCGTCCTTGGCCTGACGGGCCTGGTCTTGTGGTGGCCTAAGCGTGGGCAGTGGAAATACGCCTTCAAGGTACGCGCCGACGCCAGGGGCCTGCGCTTTCACCGCGAACTGCATGCCGCCACTGGCATCTGGATTTTCTTCGTCTTCATGGCGATCAGCTTCTCCGGTGTGGTGATCGCCTGGCCCCAGACCACGGGCATGAATCCGCCGGGCTTCAATCCGCGCCAGATGCCCAAGGTCGAGGTCCAGGACACCAAGCGGCTGGGCGCCACCGAAGCGGTGATCGCCGCGCAAACGGCGGTGCCCGATCTGGTGCCGCGCGTCATCATCATTCCGGCGCGCCCCGATGCGCCCATCACGGTCGGGTATCTCAGCAATGGCTCCATGAATGCCCAGGTTCTGGTCGATCCCTATAGCGGAAAAGTGCTGCAGGTGCGTGACCAGTCCGAGCGCTTCCTGGCCTGGATGCGTCCGGTACATGCGGGTGGCTTGAACGGCGTGTGGCGCTTTCTGGTGTTCCTGTCCGGGCTGGTGCCGTTGCTGTTCGTGGTCACCGGCATCGTCATGTGGGCCAAGAAGCGCAAGCGCCGCATCCCCATGACCACCTTGACTGACGAGGTGGTGCTATCGGACGACGAGGGTGAAGTATGACGGCTCAGTTCCCGCTCGGCGCGTTTGACCATGCCCACGCGGTGTACCTCCGTGCGTGCCCTGCGTTCGACCGCGCCAAGCTAGTCAGTATCGGCATCGCCATCCATGTCCTGATCATGGTGGTGGCGCTGACAGTGGTGCAGGAATTTTCGGTGCATATCGCGCCTCAGAAAAATCGAGCCGGCCAAGGAAATCAGCGCACCGCCGCCTAAGCTGATCCAGCCGACCGACATGACCGTACCGCTCCCCGAAGTGACGGTCCACACGGTGACGCCGTCGCCGATCATGGCGCAGCCATCGGTGGCGCCCGCGGCGCCCACCCCGCCGGCCGCAGCGCCGAACGGCTCGGGCGAGGGGCGCGACAGTTTTCTGGGGCGGATTTTGGCCCAGCTCAACCGCTTCAAGCAGTATCCGCGCACCGCGCGCCAGGCCCATATCGAGGGCGTGGTGATGCTGCATTTCGTGATGGACGCGCAGGGCAAGGTGATCAGCTATGAGATCGCCAAGAGCAGCGGACGCCCCATCCTAGGTACCGAGGCGCTGGCCTTAATTCAGCGGGCCCAGCCCTTGCCGGCGCTGCCGGCGGAT
>JAPLPI010000175.1 GCA_026400305.1 Alphaproteobacteria bacterium
GCTGCAGAATGGCGAGAAAATCGACGTCAAGATTCCGGCCGGCGTAAAGGACGGCCAGACCATCCGCGTGAAAGGCCGAGGCGGCGCGGGCCGCGGCGGCGGGCCCAGTGGCGACATCCTGCTGACCGTGTCGGTATCGCCGCATCCCTGGAAGACGCGAGACGGCAACGACATCCGCATGGTCCTGGCGGTGACGCTGAAGGAAGCGGTGCTGGGCGACAAGGTGCCGGTGCCGACCCTGACCGGCACCGTGTCACTGAGCGTGCCGCCCAATTCCAACACCGGCACCGTGCTGCGGCTGAAGGGCAAGGGCATCGCGGCCAAGGACGGCGCGGTCGATCTTTATGTCCGATTGGTAATCTCGGCTCCGGACAAGCCGGACGAGTCCCTCAAGACCTTCCTTGAGGGGTGGGGCATCACCTATGACCCCCGCGCCAAGACACTCTAACCAATTGAAATATAGTATTTTTTTGCACACGCAAAATCCCGTTTGGCGACTGCCCTATTCAGGGTAAATCACTGCCCAGCTAACAAGGATATCAGCATGCCATTTCCAGGTCTCATGAAGGGCAAACGTGGCCTTGTCATGGGCGTGGCCAACCAGCACTCCATCGCCTGGGGTATTGCCCAAGCGCTGCATGAGGCAGGCGCCGAACTGGCTTTCTCCTACCAGGGCGACCTGTTCAAGAAGCGCGTGGTGCCGCTGGTCGAGACCATGAAGCCCGCCGCGATGATCGATTGCGACGTCAGCAAGCCCGGGTCCATCGATGCGGCCTTCGCCGAACTGGCCAAGGTATGGGACAGCCTGGATTTCATCGTCCATGCCATCGCCTTCTCCGACAAGGACCAGTTGCGCGGACGCTATGTCGACACCACGTCGGAAAACTTCCGCATGACCATGGACATCAGCTGCTATTCCTTCACCGCCGTCGCCCAGCGCGCCGAGAAGATGATGACCAATGGCGGCAGCATGGTGACCCTGAGTTATCTGGGCGCGGAACGGAACATGCCGCACTACAATGTGATGGGCGTGGCCAAGGCGGCGCTGGAAGCCAGTGTGCGCTACATGGCCGAAGACTTGGGCAAGAAGAATATCCGCGTCAATTCGATCTCGGCGGGTCCGATCAAGACGCTGGCTTTCGCCGGCATCGCCGACAGCCGCTATATCCTGAAGTGGAACGAATACAATTCGCCGCTGCGCCGTACCGTGACGCAGGGCGAAGTGGGCAATGCCGCGCTGTATCTGTTGTCCGACATGGGCAGCGCCGTCACTGGCGAGAATCTGCATGTCGATGCCGGCTATCACGTAGTGGGCATGAAGGCCGAAGACGCGCCCGACATCGCCGGGCCGCAAAAGTCGGATGGTACTTGAGCTGCCGTGGGGGCTGACGCTTTATTTTTCCCGCCATGGCCAGACACAGGCCAATGTCGAAAAGCGCTTCTCCGGTTACAAGGACACGCCCCTCACCGAACTGGGCCTGACGCAGGCCGCACAGGTCGGCCATATCCTGAAACGCGAATTGGGCGCGGCGGACGGGCTTCACTTCGTCTCCAGCCCGCTGGCGCGCGCCATCGCCACCATGGAGATTGCGCGTGAGACGATGGGCCTGTCGGCCGATGACTTTGCCACCGACAACCGGCTGAAGGAAATAAATTTGGGGGTCTGGGACCAGTTGACCAACGACGAGGCGCGCGCCCAGAGCCCTACCCTTTTCGACCAGCGTGGCAATGACAAATGGCATGTGCGCGTGCCGGGCGGGGAGAATTATGCCGAGGTCGCGGTCCGGGTCAGCGATTGGGTACGCGAGCTGGAGCATGACACCATTGCCGTCAGCCATGGCGCTACCACCCGCATCCTGCAGGGGCTGCTGGCGGGGCTGGACTGGCGGGCCATGAGCAGCCTGGACGAGCCGCAGGGCGTGGTTTTCCGGGTCCAAGGCGCCGAAGTCGTTAAACTGGAACCTTAAGGCAAATCGGGCTAAACCCGGCCCATGTCGCACAATAGCTTCGGCCACCTCTTCCGCGTCACCAGCTTTGGCGAAAGCCATGGCCCGGCCATCGGCTGCGTGGTGGACGGCTGCCCGCCCGGCATCGAACTGACCGAAGCCGACATCCAGCCCTGGATGGACAAGCGCCGCCCGGGCCAGAGCAAGTTCGTCACCCAGCGCCAGGAGCCGGACACGGTGAAAATACTGTCGGGCGTGTTCCAGGACGAGCGCATGCCCGCACCTGTCACCACCGGCACACCAATCGGGCTGTTGATAGAGAATGTCGACCAGCGCTCCAAGGATTATGCCGACATCCGCGACAAGTATCGTCCCGGCCATGCCGACTACACCTATGAAGCCAAATATGGCGTGCGCGACTATCGCGGCGGCGGCCGCCAGAGCGCGCGCGAAACCGCCACCCGCGTGGCAGCAGGCGCCATCGCGCGCAAGGTCCTGGACAAGCTGTACGGCAAGGTGACGGTCCGCGGCGCGCTGGTGCAGATGGGCACGCAGAAAATCGATCGCCCCAACTGGTCCTGGGACGCGGTGAACAACAATCCCTTCTTCTGTCCCGACGCCAAGGCGGCGCCGGCGTGGGAAGAGTATCTGGAAGCCATCCGCAAGAACGGCTCGTCGGTCGGCGCCATCATCGAAGTGGTGGCCGAAGGCATTCCCGCGGGCCTGGGCGCGCCGGTCTATGCCAAGCTGGACAATGAACTGGCCAGCGCGCTGATGAGCATTAACGCCGTCAAGGGCGTGGAAATCGGTGACGGCTTTGCCACCGCCGCTTTGACCGGCGAGGAAAATGCCGACGAAATGCGCATGGGAAATGACGGCAAGCCCATGTTCCTGGCCAACCATGCCGGCGGCATCTTGGGCGGCATCTCCACCGGCCAGCCCATTGTGGCGCGCTTCGCGGTCAAGCCTACTTCGTCGATCCTCTCGCCGCGCAAGACCATCGAGAAGTCGGGCGCGGAAACCGAAATCCTCACCAAGGGCCGCCACGATCCGTGCGTGGGCATCCGCGCCGTGCCGGTGGGCGAGGCGATGATGGCCATCGTGCTGGCGGACCAGGCGCTAAGGCATCGCGGCCAGAACGGCTAGTTCGGCGGCCAGGGTCCCGGGCCCTGCTTGCGCGCAGGATACGGGCCGGTGATATCCACCGGCGCATCGCCGGGTTTGGGCAGCGCAAAGGCAATCAGCACCTGGTGATAGAGCGCATTCTCCCGCGGTGACGGCCGGCGTGCGCCGCCAGGCCCGCCCGCGGCGATCACCACATACTGGCGGCCATTCTTGCCGGTATAGGTCATCGGTCCGGCATCCGAAGTTGCCGGCAACTTGACCTGCCACAGCATCTTTCCGGTGCCCGCATCATAGGCATAGAAGCGGTCGTCGGAGGCCGCTGCGAAGACCAGCCCGCCGCGTGTCGACAGGATGGGACCGATGCTGGTGGCGCCCATACCCCTGGCGCCCGCGCCATATTCGTCTTCCAGCGAACCCAACGGCACGCGCCAGGCGATCTTGCCAGATCCCAGATTGACCGCGACCAGCTCGCCCTGGCGGCCGCCATTGCAGCTGCGCCCGTTCTGATCGTGGAAACGCACATTGCTGACATTGACGGTCAGGCCGCCATTGCCTTTGACGCCGCTGCTCGTTTTGGCCACCGTGATATGGGTGGGCATGTTCGAGACATTGGCGAAGGCGTAACCGCGATCGGGATCAACCGACACCCCGCCCCAGTCCATGCCGCCGATCGCGCCGATGCTGTTGAGCGCCCAAGCGCCGTCACCCTTGGGCACCGAGAAGGGACCAACATCTTCCAGCTTGCGTTCGTCGAACAGCGCCTTGCATTCGGCATTGGCCTGGGCGGAAAGCTGGCTCAGATTATCCCGCTTCACCGTGGCCGGGATCAGCGGCGGCGGCAAAATCGTGAAGGGCTGGGTGGGCGATGATTTTTCGCCCGGAATCTGGCTTTGCGCCACGGGACGTTCTTCCCAAGGATGGATGGGCTTGCCGGTTTCCGCATCCAAAATCCAGATCATGGATTGCTTGGTGGGCTGCACCACCACCTTCATGCGCTTGCCGTCCTTGGTGATCGTCACCGGCGCCGGCGCCGCATTGGTGTCCAGGTCAAAAATGTCGTGGTGCAGGTTCTGGAAGCGCCACTTGATCTTTCCCGTCTCCGCATCAATGGCGACGGTGGAGCCGGAGCCCGCATTGTCGCCCGGCCGCCAAATGCCGATATAGTCGGGACTGCCGGAGTCGGTGGGGACATAGATGGTACCGGTGGATTCATCCAAGGTGATGTGACCCCATCCGCCCATGCTCACCACCGTGTCCGGTCCCCAGCTATCGCCGCCCGGTTCGCCCGCACCCGGTATGATGCGCGCCGTCCAGAGCAGCTTGCCGGTGCGCAGATCATTGGCATGGGGATCGCCGGGCTGTGCCGGGGGCGGCAGGAAGCCGGTCGCACCCATGGTGATGATGGTGTTCTTGAAGATGATGGGCGGGGAATTGGACTGGACGCCGCCGCCGATCTTGCCGCCTTGCGCCGGATTGGGCAGGCCGATGTCCAGCCCGGTGACGGGCCAGTCCGAAGACGGTTGCCCGCTTTTGGGATCGAAGCCGAACAGGTTATGGCCCCAGATGGCGATGATGCGCGGCTTCATGGCGCGGTCGCCCGCCCAATAGGCCAGGCTTCGGCGGTCAAGCCCGGCGCCCGCCTTGACCGGCGGCGCAGTGCGCCACACCAGCTTGCCGGTCTCCGGCTGCAGCGCGATGATGTCACCCGACTGGGGTTCGGAGATATAGAGCAGCCCATCAATCAGCAGCGGCCGGATCTCCCAGGTGCGCCCGAACTTGCCGCTGTCCCAGACCCAGGCCGGCTTCAGTCCCGCGACATTGGCCGGAGTGATCTGGCCGAGCGCCGAATAATTCATGCGGGCGCTGCTGCCGCCCCAATCCTTCCATTCCGTGGTCTGCGCCTGCGCCGCCGCCGCCAGACCGATGGTCAACACCAACCCAACCGCCCGTGATGCCACACGCCTGTTCATGACCGTCCCCATTTTTGTACAACCCGCAAAAACCTAGCACAATTTGCAGGCTTCCAAAGCTGGTCTGCGCCAGTGGACTTCCCACCTCTTCTGAGGTGTCATGGTCCGTCATTACGGTTGAGGCTGATCTTGAAGCGCTATTTTCCGGCCCTGATTGCCGCCGCCATGATCCTGGGCGTGCTCACCGGATTTCTGATCAACAGCGATCTGCCGCCGGATCAGGCCAAGGCCGCCGCAGGCGGCCTGTCCATCATCACCGATCTCTTCCTGCGCCTGATCAAGATGATCATCGCGCCACTGGTCTTTTCTACCCTCGTGGTGGGCATTGCCCATATGGAAGATTCCGCCGCTATCGGCCGCGTCGGGGCGAAGACCCTGGGCTGGTTCATGTTCGCCTCGCTGATCTCGCTGACATTGGGTCTGATCCTGGTGCAGCTGCTGCAGCCGGGCGCGAGCCTGGCCCTGGCCTTGCCGCCGACATCCGCAGAAGCGGTCGTCGCAACCACCAACTTTTCGCTGAAGGAATTCATAACCCATCTGGTGCCGGCGTCCATCGTGGACGCCATGGCGCACAACGAGATCCTGCAGATAGTGGTGTTCTCAGTGTTCGTGGGTTCGGCCGTGGCGGCGCTGGACGGCAAGGCGCCGCTGATCCTCACCCTCTGCGAGCAACTGGCGGCGGTGATGCTGAAGATCACCAGCTATGTGATGGTACTGGCGCCGCTGGTGGTTTTCGCGGCCCTGGCCTCCACCGTGGCAACATCGGGGCTTGGCATCGTGCTGGTCTATGCCAAGTTCGTAAGCGGCTTCTATCTGTCGCTTCTTCTGCTCTGCGCCACCCTGATTGGTTTTGCATGGATTGCCGTGGGAAGCAGAATCGGCGATTTTCTGCGCACCATCCGCGAGCCCTGGCTGCTGGCATTTTCCACCGCCACCTCGGAAGCCGCCTATCCTGGCCTGCTGGCGGGACTGCCAAAATTCGGCGTGCCGCGCAGGATCGTCAGCTTCGTGCTGCCGCTGGGCTATTCCTTCAACCTAGACGGCTCGATGGTCTATTGCACCTTCGCCAGCCTGTTCATCGCCCAGGCCTACGGCATCCATCTCACCTTCGCCCAGCAGATCACAATGCTGGCGCTGCTGATGATCACCTCCAAGGGCATTGCCGGCGTGCCGCGCGCCTCGCTGGTGGTGATTGCCGCAATCCTGCCGGTGTTTCACCTGCCCGAAGCGGGATTGCTGCTGATCCTGGGCGTGGATCACCTACTGGACATGGGCCGCAGCGCCACCAATGTGGTGGGCAATTCGGTGGCGGCGGTGATCGTCAGCAAATGGGAAAAGCAGCTGCGCATAGAGCCCGCGGCCGCAGAAACTGCCGAAGCAGCCGTGACCGCCTGATCAGGTCGGCGGCCGGTCAGCCGAGACGTCGCCGCCGGGCGAATTGTCGAATGGGCTGGACGGCGGCATGTCCCGCCAGCGCAAGCTGAAGGCCACGGCGGACCCGACATTGACCTGGGGCTCTGACGGCGGTGTTGCCTTCATCTGCTGCTCGCGCACCCGCACGCATTCCTGCACCCCCACACCCAGGCCCGGAAAATCGCCGGAGATTTCCATCGCCCGCAGGAAGCAGTCATCGAAGAAGGTGTAGTGATCCAGCTCGCCGCAGCCGAAGCTGGTACGGTCGGGGCGCGAGGCCGTCATGATGATACGGTTCTCCCCCTTCAGCGGCGCCACGAACTGGCCGGAATAGCAGGCCGACATCACGATCACCGAAGGGCGCTTGCCACAGGCGCTATTCACAATGTCGCGCAGTTTCTCCGGCCCCAGTACAGCGTCGCCAATGATGATGCCGGTGGGCACGCCATGGGAGGTGAAATAGATCAGGCAGCCGGACTTGGCCCTGGCGGCGGTTTCGTGCAGGGCGCCGGCGATGTCGGGAATGCTGGTATGTCGGGTGCCGTCATCATAATCGACCGAGAACTGCACCATGTTCGACTTGCTGAAGCCGATCTTGACGAAGTCCGCGGCAAGGTCGTGGCGGGCATTGTCGAACACTTCGGAAGGCGCGCCGGAATGGGCGCGGTAATCGCCGGCCACCAGCACCACCGCCCAATCCTTGAAACTGGTGAGGTCGAAGGGCGCCTCGGC
>JAPLPI010000089.1 GCA_026400305.1 Alphaproteobacteria bacterium
CCCTATAGGAGCCGGGCTGGGCGTGTCAGTACAAAAACTTGACACGTCGTCACGATTAAAACTTTTGATTTCAGGGAGTTATTAAAACTGCGAAAGGATTTTTAATTGTCGTAAATTGTCAAAAAATGTCCCTTTCCCCCTCGAAGCCCGCGTTTTAATAAGCATATACGGGCGGGGCTCCTCAGACGTGACCATGCTTTTGCTATTCTTGGATATCGGCTGGTTTGTGGCAGCGATCGCAGCCGTCGGCACCTTCTATGCGCTGCTGTCCGCCGTGCTGGTCGGCCGCTTCATGCAGGAAGCGCCGCGCGCGCCCGCCGCAAGCCCCGCTGTCACCATCCTCAAGCCCCTGCACCAGAGCGAGCCCGATCTGGCGCGCAACCTGGAGACTTTCTTCGTCCAGGATTACGCTGGCGACGTGCAAATCTTGTTCGGTGTGCATGACCAGGCCGATCCCGCCATCGAAATCGTGCGCGCGCTGCAGGCTAAGTATCCGCATATGGACACCACCATTGTGGCGGAAACGGCGCTGTATGGCGCCAATGCCAAGATTTCGAACCTGATCAACATGCTGCCCTCTGCGCGCCATGACACGCTGGTGCTGTCGGACAGCGATATCGCCGTGGGCCAAAAATGGCTGTCCCATGTGACCGCGGCGCTGGCGCGCCCCGGTGTCGGCATCGTCACCTGCCTCTATACCGGCGAACCGGCCAAGGATAGCCATAAGCTGTGGTCGTCCCTGGCGGCGATGGGCATGTCCTATACCTTCCTGCCCAATGCAGTGCTGGGCACCAGCCTTGGCCTTGCCACGCCCTGCTTTGGTTCGACCATCGCGCTCAAGCGCCAGACGCTGGACGAGGTCGGCGGTTTCGCCGCCTTCGCCGATCAGCTGGCCGACGATTACGAGATGGGCCGCGCCGTGCGCGCCAAGGGCTACACATTGGCAATCCCGGCGATGGGCGTTGGCCACACGGCGACGGAAAATTCGGTTCGGGAACTGGTACGCCATGAGATGCGGTGGACCCGCACCATTCGACTGGTCAATCCGGCCGGTCACCTGGGCAGCTTTATCACCCATGGCTTCGTCTTTTCCCTGATGGCCGCCCTGTTCCTGGATGCTAACGCTGTCAGCCTGGCCCTGTTGGCCGCATCGCTGGGCGCGCGGTTTCTGCTGAAAGTCCAGATTGACAGGAATTTTGGCTCCAATGGCGGGCCCTACTGGCTGATGCCGCTGCGCGACCTGCTGAGTTTCGCGGTCTTTGTGGCCTCGTTGTTCGGCGAAACCGTGCATTGGCGCGGGACGCACTTTGCGATAGAGCCTTCGGGCGCGATGTCCCAGGTCTGACGACCTGAAAAGTTCCCATTTGTTCCCGGTTTTCCGGGCCCAGAGGTATGACAATGTTGAAGTCCCTTTTCTTGCAGGCCCCGTCTTTCGAGGGGTATGACGGCGGCGCTGGCGCACGTTACCAGATGAAGCGGGAAGTGAAGAGCTTCTGGTTTCCCACTTGGCTGGCCCAGGCCGCGGCGATGGTGCCCGGCTCGCGCCTGATCGATGCCCCGCCGCACAACATGTCCTTCAAGGACATCGAAGACGATGTGAAGGCCCATGAGCTGATCGTTATCCACACCTCCACGCCCAGCTTCAAGTCCGACTGCAAGAGCGCACGCCTTGTCCGCGTCCTCAATCCCACTGCCAAGATCGGTTTCATCGGCGCCAAGGTCGCGGTCGAGCCGATGGAGAGCATGCAGGCCTGCCCCGAACTCGATTTCGTGGCGCGCAACGAATACGATTTCACCATCAAGGAAATTGCGGAAGGCGCCGACTGGTCCACCATCAAGGGCCTGACATATCGCGATGCCTCCGGCCAGATTGTCTCGAACCCCGAGCGCGAAATCCTGGTGGACATGGACACGCTGCCGTCGGTGCTGCCCTACTATAAGCAGCTGGACGTGAAGAAGTACTTCGGCGGCTACCTGTTGCACCCCTACATGTCCTGGTACACGGGCCGCGGCTGCAAGTCGCGCTGCACCTTCTGCCTGTGGCCCCAGACTATCGGTGGCCACAAGTACCGCTTCATGTCTACCGAACGCGTGGTACAGGACGTGAAATACGTGAAAAAGAATTTTCCCGAAGTGAAGGAAATCTTTTTCGATGACGACACCCTGACCGACAATCACGACCGCGTGGAAGAACTGGCCAAGGCTCTGGGCCCGCTGAAGGTGACCTGGTCCTGCAACGCCAAGGCGAATGTGCCGCGCAAAACGCTGGAAGTGATGAAGGCCAATGGCCTTCGCCTGCTGTTGGTCGGTTATGAATCCGGCAACCAGCAGA
>JAPLPI010000433.1 GCA_026400305.1 Alphaproteobacteria bacterium
GCAACCGGCGCTGGATCACCCGCTTCAGGGGCCGCGCGCCATAGACCGGATCGTAACCGGCATTACCAAGCCAGTTGCGCGCTTTGTCGTCCAGCGTGATGGCGATCTTGCGATCCGCCAGCAGCTTGTCCAGGCGGCCGATCTGAATGTCTACGATCTTGTCCATGTTGGCCCGCGTCAGGCGGTGGAACAGGATGATTTCGTCCAGCCGATTGAGGAATTCTGGGCGGAAGTGCGAGCGCACAGCGGCCATCACCAGGGACCGCGCCTGGGTCTGGTCGCCCTCGGTGCAGAGGAGTTCGGTGCCGAGGTTGGAGGTTAGGATGATGACGGTGTTGCGGAAGTCCACGGTGCGGCCCTGACCGTCGGTCAGGCGGCCATCATCCAGCACCTGCAGCAGCACGTTGAACACGTCGGGATGGGCCTTCTCGACCTCGTCAAACAGGATCACCTGATAGGGACGCCGACGCACCGCGTCGGTGAGCACGCCGCCCTCTTCATAGCCGACATAGCCAGGAGGAGCGCCGATCAGGCGGGCCACGGCATGTTTTTCCATGAATTCGCTCATGTCGATGCGCACCATGGCGGTGTCGTCATCGAACAGGAAGGCGGCCAGCGACTTTGTCAGCTCTGTCTTGCCCACGCCCGTCGGGCCAAGGAACAGGAAGGAACCGATGGGCCGGTTGGGATCCTGCAGACCCGCGCGGGTACGGCGCACGGCATTGGAGATGGCGCGCACCGCCTCGCCCTGGCCAACCACGCGATTGCCCAAATCGGCTTCCATGTGCAGCAGCTTCTCGCGCTGGCCTTCCAGCATCTTGTCCACCGGGATGCCAGTCCAGCGCGACACCACACCGGCAATGTGCTCGGCGGTAACGGCTTCGCCCGACAAGGCGGCGTCCTTGTTGTCCTCAATCACCTTCAACTTGCGTTCCAAGTCCGGGATCACGCCATAGGTCAGCTCGCCCGCCCTGGCGAAATCGCCCTTGCGCTGCGCCACTTCCACGTCCTGGCGGGCGGCATCCAGCTTTTCCTTTAGCGACTGCACATCGGCGACGGATTTCTTCTCTTCCAACCATTTGGCGGTGAGCACGGCGGAGCCTTCTTCCAGCTCGCCCAGTTCCTTTTCCAGCGTCCCCAGCCGGTCGACGGAAGCCTTGTCTGTTTCCTTCTTCAGAGCTTCGCGCTCGATCTTGAGCTGCATGATGCGCCGGTCAAGCTCGTCCAGCTTTTCGGGCTTGGAATCTATCTGCATGCGCAGACGCGATCCCGCCTCGTCCATCAGGTCGATGGCCTTGTCGGGCAGAAAACGGTCGGTGATGTAGCGGTTTGACAGGGTCGCGGCCGCCACGATGGCGCTGTCGGTGATGCGCACGCCGTGATGCAGTTCGTACTTCTCCTTGAGTCCGCGCAGGATAGAGATGGTGTCTTCCACCGTCGGCTCGCCCACGAACACGGCCTGGAACCGCCGCGCCAGGGCGGCGTCCTTTTCGACATACTTTCGATATTCATCCAAGGTGGTAGCGCCGACGCAATGCAGTTCACCGCGCGCCAGGGCCGGCTTTATCAGGTTGGAGGCATCCATCGCCCCGTCCGCCTTGCCGGCGCCGACCAGAGTGTGCATTTCGTCGATGAACAGGATAATCTCGCCATTGGCGCCGGTGACTTCGTTAAGCACGGCTTTCAGCCGCTCCTCGAAATCGCCACGGAACTTGGCGCCCGCGATCAGCGAACCCATATCCAAGGCCATCAGCTTTCTGTCGCGCAAGCTCTCGGGCACGTCGCCATTGACGATACGCAGCGCCAGGCCTTCTGCGATGGCGGTCTTGCCCACGCCCGGTTCGCCGATCAGCACAGGATTGTTCTTGGTGCGGCGGCTCAGAACCTGAATGGTACGGCGGATTTCCTCATCGCGGCCGATCACTGGATCGAGCTTTCCGGTGCGCGCCAGTTCGGTCAGGTCACGGGCATATTTCTTCAGCGCGTCATAGGCGTTTTCCGCAGTGGCGCTGTCGGCGGTACGGCCCTTGCGCAACTGCGCGATGGCGGCATTGAGCCCCTGCGCGGTGACGCCGGCGTCTTTCAAAATTTTCGCGGCATCGGTTCCGGCGGCCAGCACCAGCGCCAGAAGCAGGTATTCGGCGGTGACGAAGCTGTCGCTGGCCTTCTTGGCCACAGCTTCTGCATTGTCCAGCAGCTTGGCGGTATCCTGGGACAGATAGACCTGGCCAGAACCGCCCTGCACCTTGGGAAGTTTCTTCAACGCAGCTTCCACGCCGGCGCGCACTGGAGCGTCGCGGCCGCCTGCAGCGTTAATCAGCCGCGCGGCCAGCCCTTCCTCATCGTCGATAAGGACCTTGAGCAGATGATCAGTGGTGAATTGCTGATGGCCCTCGCGAAGGGCCAGGCTCTGGGCCGACTGAATGAAACCGCGCGCCCGCTCGGTGAATTTCTCGATATCCATGCTCTCTCCCGGTCGGCCCCTTTTCGGCAGCGGACCATTATACGGCCCCCGAAGGGCACCGTTCCGTCTGACATATGGGAGCGGGAAACCGGGGCTGCAAGACCATAGTATGGCAGGACGATTAACGTCCGTCCTTGATATGGCTCAAGAAGCGCAGAACCTGGACTAGGAGGATTCGGCCTCTTCGCCATCTTCCTCGCCCGAACCGTCGGTCAGGGAGAAGGAGGCGCCGCTGCCGACATTCTGCGGCTGCTGCGGCTGGGCATTGCCCTGGTGGGGCTGGCTGTTATGGGGCTGTTGCTGCTGCGGGTTCAACGCAGCCTGCTGGGCGGCATGCTGGGCCTGCTGGGCGGCTGCGGCCGCCATGATGCGGTAGTAATGCTCCGCATGCTGAAGATAGTTTTCGGCCATGACGCGATCGCCGCCGGAATTAGCGTCGCGGGCCAGCTGCAGATACTTCTCATATACATGGCTGGCCGAGCCGCGGACCTTGATCTCCGGGCCCGAGGAATCAAACGTGCGATTGGGGTTGAAGCCACCACCGCTATTGCCGCCGCCGCCATTGCCGCCGCCGCCACCATTGCCACCATGTTGCGGCCTGCGGCCGCCTCTACGAGAGCGTTTCACTGTAATCCTTCCTTGGCCGAATGAATGCGCCACGGCGCATCAACCCAGCCCAATTTTCTCGCTTTGAGACCCTGCCCGGCGGCAGTTTTTTCGCGTCACCGGCACAGCCTGCGGTCACCCTCCTTGGGCCCGCCAGGGATCATCCCCGATCCCTAAGGTCAGAACCTATCCGATAAGGCCCACTTTTCCAAGGGAAAGTCAGGGCTTTCGCAAGATGACGCATCGGGGAACACCCGACAGATCGGGCGCAATCCGGGGCATTTCAAGGCCGGGGAATAGCGCCGCCATGCTTTGGGCCTGCGCCAGGCCGATTTCCAGCAGGACGTGGCCACCGGACGCCAGCAGCTTGGGGAGAATTTCCCCAAGGTCCCGATAAGCCGCCAGCCCGTCCGGGCCGCCATCCAGGGCAGCACGAGGCTCAAAATCGGCCACGTCCGGCATCAGTGATTCGACCTCCGCAGAGGCGATGTAGGGTGGGTTGGAGAAAATGAGATCGAACGGGCCCTCGGCGCTGGCCCAATCGGCCAGCCGGATTTGGGCGCGATCCCCGATCAGCCGCGTGGCATTGGCAGAGGCGTAGCGGAAGGCTTGGGGTGAAGATTCAAAGCCGATGCCTTTGGCGTTGGGAAATTCCTTGAGCGCGGCGATCAGGATAGCGCCAGAGCCGGTGCCGAGATCAGCAATCTTCAAAGGCGCAGCGCGATCGGGAGCCACTCGCAGCGCTTCCTCGATCAGTGTTTCGGTATCGGGGCGCGGCACCAGAACGCCGGGACCAACCTCGAACGCCAGGCTCCAGAATTCCTTGCAGCCGGTAATGTAGGCGAAGGGTTCGTGCGCGGTGCGCCGGACCACAAAGCCGGCAAAATTTTGCGCCTGTTCGGTTGTGGGATGCGCAGTCAATGTCTGGTCGCGGCTGATGTCCAGCACATGCGCCAGCAGCAGCCGGGCTTCGGCGCGGGGATTGTCGATCCCCGCATCGGCCAGGCGGCGGGTGGCCTCGTCCAAAGTCAATTGTCGGATGCTTCGAATTCCGCCAGCCGGTCGGCCCGGTCCTGGGCCACCAGCGCGTCCACGATCTCGCCCAGCTCGTCACCCGACACGATACGGGCCAGGTTGTAGAGCGTCAGGTTGATGCGGTGATCGGTGACGCGGCCTTGCGGATAGTTATAGGTTCGGATGCGCTCGCTGCGGTCGCCAGAGCCGACTAGGCTCTTGCGCTCACTGGCGCGCTCGGCATCCACACGCTTCCTCTCGGCATCAAAAATCTTGGCCTTCAGCATGGTCATCGCCTTGGCCTTGTTCTTGTGCTGGGATTTTTCTTCCTGCATCGCCACCACTGTGTTGGTGGGTAGATGGGTGATGCGCACGGCGCTGTCGGTCTTGTTGACGTGCTGGCCGCCGGCGCCCTGCGCCCGGTAGGTGTCGATGCGCAGATCTTTATCCAGAATCACGATGTCGACATCCTCGGCCTCGGGCAGCACCGCCACGGTGGCGGCACTGGTATGGATGCGCCCCTGGGTTTCGGTGGCCGGCACACGCTGCACCCGATGCACGCCACTTTCGAATTTCAGCTTGGCGAAGACGCCGCGCCCCTGCACTTCCAGCACCGCTTCCTTGAAGCCGCCCAGATCGCTTTCCGACAAGGACAGGATTTCGGTCTTCCAGCCCTGCAAACCGCAATAGCGCTGGTACATGCCCACCAGATCACCGGCGAACAAGGCCGCTTCATCGCCGCCGGTGCCGGCGCGGATTTCCACGATCGCCGATGAGGCATCCGCCGCATCCCGCGGCAGAAGCTGAATCTTCAGGTCGTGATCCAGGGTGGTGAGTTGCGCGCGCAGGTCGGCGCGCTCCTGTTCGGCCATGCTGCGCATGTCCGAATCCGTCGCCGGATCGGCGAGCAGGGCTTCGGTTTCTTCGAGTTGGGTCTGGGCGCTGCGATAGGCGCGCGCCGTCTCGATTACCGGCCCCAGTTCGGCGTGCTCGCGGGACAGCTTGACGAAGGCGGCGCCCGACGCGCCGCTCGCCATCTCGCTTTCAATGGCGGAAAAACGGTCGATCAGCCGCTCGAGTTTGGCAGCGGGTATCATGAAGCGTCGCTACTGCGCGGCTTCGAGCGGCGCTCCACGTTGCGCCTCGATTTCGGCGGCTTTCTTCTCGCAAAGCTCGACAACATGGTCGACCAGGCTTTCGTTGCCCAGCTTGTAGGCAGGCTTGCCGTTCAGATAGATCATGCCATGGCCCTTGCCGGCGCCGCCGCCGGTGAAGGCCAGATCGGTTTCCTTGGCTTCGCCGGGCCCGTTGACGACGCAACCGATGATCGACAGCGACATGGGGGTGGCGATGTGCTTGAGCCGCTCTTCCAGGGTGCGCACCGTATCGATCACGTTGAAGCCCTGACGGGCGCAGGACGGACACGAGACGATATTGACGCCGCGATGGCGCAGGTTCAGCGACTTCAGGATGTCGAAACCGACGCGGACCTCTTCCACTGGATCGGCCGACAGCGAGACGCGGATGGTGTCGCCGATGCCGCTCCACAGCAGCATGCCCATACCGATGGAGGATTTTACGGTACCGGAGATCATGCCGCCAGCCTCGGTGATGCCGACATGCAGCGGGCAGTCGGTGGCTTCGCTCAAAGCCTGATAGGCGGCCACCGCCAGGAACGGATCGGACGCTTTCACCGAAATCTTGTACTCCCGGAAATCTAGGTCATCCAGAATCTTGGCGTGGTTCAGGGCGCTTTCCACCATAGCTTCGGGGCACGGCTCGCCATACTTTTCCAGAAGATCCGATTCCAGCGAGCCAGCGTTGACGCCGATGCGCATGGAACAGCCATGATCCTTGGCGGCCTGCACCACTTCGCGCACTCGGGCGGGGCTGCCGATATTGCCGGGATTGATGCGCAGACAGGCCGCGCCATTCACCGCCGCCTCGATGGCGCGCTTGTAGTGAAAATGGATGTCGGCCACGACCGGGATGGCGCTGGCCTTGGTGATGGCCTTCATCGCCTTGGTGGCGTCCTCGTCCGGGCAGGACACGCGCACAATGTCGGCGCCCGCTTCCACGATGCCGCGGATCTGCTCGATGGTGGCGCGGGCGTCACCGGTGATGGTGTTGGTCATGGTCTGGACCGTGATCGGCGAGTCCCCGCCGACCGGCACCTTGCCGACCATGATCTGGCGCGACTTGCGCCGGTGAATGTCGCGATAAGCGCGGATGCTCATACGTCGTCCTTAGTGATTGAAGCGGTCATTCAGGGATTGGGGATCGAGCGAAACGCGGCCTAGCACCTGGCTCTGGGCACCGGCGCGGCCCAGGGTGACACCATCCAGGTCCAGTTCCACGGCGCCCGCATTGCTGGTGGCCATGGTGACCCCCGGCATGTTCGGCACCTGGTAGGTATCGCCAGCCTTGAGATCGCGGTGCAACAGGAACGAGCCGTCGGCATTGCGCACCGTGATGCGGGTGTCGCCACGGGCGCGCAGGATGACGCGCGGATTGGCATTCTGGGCGCCATAGACCTGGCCCGCGCTTGGCACGGCGGCGGCCGACTTGGTGCTGGTGGGCATGGCAGTGGGCGACGCGGTATTCATCGGCGATACCTGCGTCGCCTGTGTCTTAGCGCCGGTGGCCGGTGACGGTGTTGCAGCCTGGGGCGGAACCACCACCGGCGCCGGCGACGGAATGGGCCTAGGCGAATTGATGACCGGCGGCGGCGGAACGGTCTGGCCCGTATCACTGCCAGACGACATCAGGTACCAAACGCCATAGCCCAGCAGCAGCACGACAACGCCGGCGATGATGCGCCAGCCTTGCGGCAACTGGCGTCCCTCGTCCAGGTGAATGGGCGCGGGCTCGCGGACCTGTTCGTCGGCGCGCCCAGAAATATCCTGCTTGTAGCGTTCAACATACTGCGCGGAATCCAAACCTAGGTACCGAGCATAGGAGCGCACGAAGCCGATGGCGTAGGTTTTGCCCGGCAGATCATCCAGCCGGTCATTTTCCAGCGCTTCCAGATGGTTCTTGCGGATTTTCAGCGCGCGTGAAACAGAGGCGATATCATCACCCCGGCGCAGGCGCGCCGCGCGCAGGTCCTGGCCCACGCTTTCCAGCGGGTTTTCGCTGTCGCCGGAAATTTCACGCAAGTGGATACGACGGCGGGCGCCGACATTGTCATTAACTCCGTCATTCTCCAGGGTCATTTTCGCTAACTTGGTCGTGAGATGCCACTCAGCGCGCCATGCCCCCAGCAGGCCAAGCGCAGCTAAATATCTGTGAATTCTACCTTATCCGATCAAAGGGAGCCGGGACAACTGGTGCACCGCAAAAAGTCCGGTATGGGGCGTAACTTACCAAAAATCGCCATTTTAAACCACTATTTCAGGACGATCCCGCGTTCCGCGGCGAAGGCGGCCAGCCGGGTCCGCAAGCTGTGATCCGTACGGTTGCACAGTCGGTCCACAAAAGCCGCCACTTCGCCCAGGTGCATGCTTCGAATCATCATCTTGATGGGGCCGATCTGGCCCGGCTGCATGGACAGGGTTCGCAGGCCCAATCCCAGCAGGGCCATGGCGTCCAACGGGCGCCCGGCCATCTCCCCGCACAGGGACAGATCGCCCGAATTCTCCGCCGCGTTTTGCACGATCAGCCGGATCATGGTGAGCGAGGCGGGATTGAGATTGTCATAGCGCTTGGAGACGCGCGGATTGGTGCGGTCCACAGCAAAGGCCAGGCTGAGCAGATCGTTGGAGCCGATGGAGACGAAATCGGCCGAACGCATCAGCTGGGGAAGCATGAAAGCCAGCGCCGGCACTTCCAGCATGGCCCCCACCAGCACCTGGGCGGGGCGCGCAAGGTTCAGCTGCCGCGCCCGTTCCAGTTCGCGGTCGACCAAGGCGCGAGCGCGGTTGAACTCGTCCACGTCCGAGACCATCGGCAGCAGAATGCGCAAGGTGCGGCCCACACTGGCCATCAGCATGGCGCGCACCTGGTAGCGCAACAGCGCTGGCCTATCGAGCGCGATGCGGATGGCGCGCCAGCCCAGCGCGGGATTTTCTTCCCGCTCCCAGCGAGCGTAAGGCAGCACCTTGTCGCCGCCAAGATCCAGTGTGCGGAACACCACCGGCTTGTCGCCCGCAGCATCTAGGATCTTCTTGTAGAAAACCGTCTGGTCGGACAGGCGCGGCATGGTCTCGCCGATCATGAATTGCAGTTCAGTACGGAACAGTCCGATGCCATCCGCGCCCGACTGGACCAGCTGCGGCATGTCGAACTCAAGCCCCGCATTCATCATCAGCTTGATGGCGACGCCGTCGCGGGTCACCGCAGGCAGGTCGCGCACCGCGGCAAAACGGGCCTGGGCCTGGAAGCGCAACTCGCGCTTGTCCTCAAAGGCTTTGAGGATCTCGGAGGCCGGGCGCAGATGCACCTCGCCTATCTCACCATCCACCGCGATGAAATCATCGGCGCGGGCATTGTCGGCAATGCCGTCCAGCGAGGCGACCATGGGAAGGCCCATTGAGCGCGCCACGATGGCGACATGGCTGTTGGCGGCGGCGTCTTCCAGCACCAGCGCGACAAGCTTGTCGCGGCCATAATCCAGCAGTTCCGCCGGGCCCATGCCGCGCGCCACCAGCACCGCATTTGCGGGCAGACTGCGGTCGGCCACCTCCTCGCCGGTCAGGTGGCGCAGCAGCCGCCGCGCCAGGTCATCAAAATCATGAGCCCGCTCGCGCAGGATGGGATCTCCCATGCGCTGGACGCGCAGGCGCATTTCGTCCTGTACGCGTTCCACGGCTGCTTCCGCGGTCAGGCCGGTGCGCACCGCATCGCGCATGCGCTGGCGCCAGCCCTGATCATAGGCGAACAGGCGATAGGCTTCGATCACCTCGCGCCCCTCGCCCGTTAGGTCGAGTTCGCTAGAGGCCAGCATCTGGTCCACCGACTCCCGCAAGCCGCCGATCGCTGCTTCCAGCCGCTTGAGTTCGTCCAGCGGATTTTCGGCGATCATGCGATCGACCCGCACGCGCGGCTCGTGCAGCGCCACCCGGCCGACCGCTACACCGTCAGAAAGGCCGTCACCCACGAACTTGCGCGGCCTATCGATGCGCAGTTCCGGTTCGTCCAATTCGGCGACATTGAAGAAGCCGCCTTGCGCCACCACCTCGGCCAGCACCATGGCCACGGTCTGCAGTGCCTCGACCTCTTCCTCGGCATAGATGCGTTCGGCCTTGTTCTGGACCGTCAGCACGCCGAACACCTGGCCGCCACGCACGATGGGTACGCCGAGGAAGGACTTGAACGGGTCTTCGCCGGTTTCCGGGCGATAGGAAAAATGCGGGTCGGACGGCGCGTCCGACAGGTTAACGGCTTCCGCGGTCTCGCTGACCATGCCGACTAGTCCCTCGCCTTCCTTCAGGCGGGTGGCGTGGACGGCCTCAGGACGCAGGCCCTCAGTGGCGAACAGTTCCAGCACCTTGCCGGCGCGACGCAAATAGATGGAGCATACCTCGGCCACCATGTTGGAGGCGATGGTGGTGACCAGCTTGTCCAGCCGCATCTGGGCGGAGGTCTGCTCCGCCATGATCTCGCGCAGGCGGCGTAGTAGGAGGCGAGGACCGCCGACGGCTGGCATTAGATCAGATCCCTTGATTCAAGGGAGACTATGCAGCATCCAGCTCATAAGCGGAATGCAGCGCGCGCACAGCCAGTTCGACGTATTCTTCGGCGATCAGCACGCTGACCTTGATCTCGGAGGTCGAGATAACCTCGATGTTGATGCCCTTGTCGGCTAGGGTGCGAAACATCAGCTGGGCGGCGCCAGGATGGGCACGCATGCCGATGCCGATGATCGAAACCTTGGCCACATCGGCGGTGTGAGTGACGGCGCGATAGCGGATGTCCTTGGCATTGGTTTCGATCGCCGCCAAGGCGCGGGCCAGCTCGCCGCGGGTGCAGGTGAAGGTCAGGTCGGTGGTCTCACCGTCTTCGGAGACGTTCTGAACGATCATGTCTACATTCACGCCGGCATCGGCCAGCGGCCCGAAAATGGCGGCGGAGACACCGGGCCTGTCGGGCACCTTGTGCAGGGTGATCTTGGCTTCGTCGCGGCTATAGGCTATGCCGGTCACGGGCTTCTTTTCCACGATATCTTCCTCGTCGCATAACAGGGTGCCGCCCACATCGGGCGTGAAGGTCGAAAGCACGCGGGTCGGCACCCGGTGCAGCATGGCAATTTCCACCGAGCGCGTCTGCAGGACCTTGGCGCCCAGCGACGCCATCTCCAGCATTTCCTCATAGGCGATCTTTTCCAGCCGCCGCGCCTTGGGAACGATGCGCGGGTCGGTGGTGTAGACGCCATCGACATCGGTAGTCCGAGCCGCCGCGCCCCAGGGTGGAGATGCGCGTACCGTGCGCCACACCCTGGAAACCCGCCACCACCGCGACTTCGCCATTCTCGATAGCGCGCTTCATGTCGGTCGCGGGCACACCTTCGATGCGAGCCGAGCCATGCACCGCGGAGGTGTTGATCGGCACCTGCCAGCCCAGCCAGGACCGCGCCTTCACGCCCATGGCGTTCAGGGTGATGGCCAGCAGGCCGGCGGTTATCTGTTCGCCCGCAGCGACCACCACGTCATATTCGCGCTGGTCGGGGATGGCCAGATTGTTACCGCCATGCGCGGCCTCATTCGTCCAGGCCACCAGCTTGTTGGTTTCCCCGGCCATCGCCGAGACAACCACGGCGACTTGATTGCCGCGATCGACCTCGCGCTTCACTAAGGTGGCGACATGGCGGATACGCTCGATGTCGGCCACCGAGGTGCCGCCGAATTTCATCGTTATCGTCGCCACGCGAAAATTCCCTCTAAGGGCCTGATTTGCCATGCTCTTTGCGGCGGCCTATCTATACTCTGTTACCCCATGGCTCAACCCTTTCGGGCGGGCGGCCGCGGAATTGGAAAATCGGCATGAAATTCAAGATGTTCAGCGGTGACGGGTCGGACGCGATCGTGCGCGATGTCAACCAGTGGCTGGCCGGTGAGCCGGGCCGGGTGGCCATCCACCATACCGAGACAAAGCTGACTCCCACCGATTCCAATACCGGCGCCGCCGTGCTGCTGTTCTCGGTCTGGTACGAGGACACGCCATGACCTCCACTATCGATCCGGCCGAAGTCGCCAAGTTCTCGGCCATCGCCGCCGAATGGTGGGACCCCACCGGCAAGTTCGCGCCCCTACACAAGTTCAATCCGGTACGTCTTGGCTTTATCCGGGAACAAGTCGCCGCGCATTTAGGTCGTGATGCCCGTTCGTTGAAGCCGTTCGAAGGCTTATCCCTGCTGGATATCGGCTGCGGCGGCGGTCTCTTGTCCGAGCCGATGGCGCGGCTAGGGTTTGCCGTCACCGGCGCTGATGCTTCCGAACGCAACATTGGAACCGCCCGCTCCCATGCCGCCCAGTCGGGCCTGGAGATCGACTACCGCGCCACCACCGCCGAGGCACTGGTGGAGGAAGACCGGGGCTTCGACGTGGTGCTGAACATGGAAGTGGTCGAGCATGTCGCCGATGTCGACGCCTATCTGGCCGCTTGCACCGCCTTGGTGAAGCCAGGTGGGATGACCCTGGTGGCCACCATGAACAAGACCCTAAAGAGCCTAGCACTGGCCAAGATCGGGGCCGAGTATGTGCTGGGCTGGCTGCCGCGCGGCACCCATGACTGGAATCGCTTCATCCCACCCGCGCAGCTTAAGGCATCGCTGGAAGAAAGCGGCCTGACCATCCTGAAAACGCAGGGTGTTT
>JAPLPI010000397.1 GCA_026400305.1 Alphaproteobacteria bacterium
ACCGGCGTGACCGCGGTCGGCACCAAGCTGTCCACCTTCTTCGCCGCCGTCACCCCTTGAGGGGGCGTTCGTCGGTGCCCAGCGCCTGCGCCAGCCGCGAGGTGGCGCTGCCTGGCTTGAGCGGCTTCTGTTGGCTGTAATGCGGCGCCCAGCCTGTGAGATAGAGCGTCTCGAACCGCGCCAGCAATTTGCCATCCTCGCAATGATGCTGCGCGTAATGCGCTAGCAGCGCCGCCAAGGTGTCGCGACGCAGGGGGCTGCGGCTGCGCTGCGACAAGGCATTGGTCATGCCGTGGGTGCGTAGGTCGCGTGCTAGGCCGGAAAAATCGCGGTAGCGCACATTCAGCCGTTCGATGTCGCTGACGGGCAGGGCAAAGCCGCCGCGTTGAAGCAGCCCGCCTAGATCGCGTACATCGGCAAAGGGCGAGACGCGCGGGCTGATGCCGCCGCGGGTTTGGGTTTCAGCATGGGCGAAGGCATCGCGCAGTTCGCTGAGGGTGCCCGCGCCCAGCAGCGCCGCGACAAACAACCCGTCGGGTTTCAAGGCGCGCCGGATCTGGACCAGCGCTCCGGGCAGGTCGTTGATTGCCTGCAGGGAATAAAGACTGACGGCTAGGTCAAACGGGCCTTCGGCTTTGAGAATTTCATGGCGGTCGAAATCGGCACAGGTACAGTGCGCGGCGAAGGGCGCGATTTCCGGGGCTACTGCGTCCCCAATCCACAAACCATTCTCGAACTTGCGCGTAACCGTCGCCAGCCGGTCGGCCAGGCCTTCTGCCGCGGCACGGTCGAGGAACCGGTCGCCCGCCAGCCGCGCCGCCCGTGCTTGCGCATTCCGGCTTGCGGCAAAATCAAAAAGGAGCGGGCGGGACGATATCATCTTCGCTAGATTAGCCGTCATGCTGGGAAATGTCGCCAAGCCGGTTCTGGGCCTGTTGCTTCCGCCGCTTTGCATTGGTTGCCGACCGAGCCGGTGGCCTTGGCTAATCCGCTTGCCTTCGACAGCCCGCTACAATCAGGCCGCAGAACTGGACCGCGCGTTAGCCCGGGAGTGGCGCTTTGTCTTCGACCCCGTACTGGTCCGCAGCCGCGCCACGCCCAGCCAGGGCGCCATTGCTAGCGCAAAGGCGCGCCGCCGCATTGTCCAGCGCACCTTCTAGGTTCCCGAGGCCGCCTGGGTGACGGGAAAAGCGCATTGCTACTGGATGATGTGAGATTACCACGGGACGACGGTGGAAGCCTGTGCACAGGCCTTGAAATGGGCAGGCGCGGACCGCGTTCATGTGCTGGTGCGCGTTGTGAAGGCGCCGGACGTGCTTATATAGATAAAGCGCCCTGAAGATTCGAGTCTGACGCCATGAAAACCGTACGGATGTATACGACCCCGATCTGCCCCTATTGCGTGCGGGCCAAGTCGCTCCTGAAAAAGAAGGGCGTGGAGGTCGAGGAAGTGGACGTGCTGATGGACACCTCGGCGCGCGAGGAGATGGAATCCAAGACCGGCGGCGCTCGCAGCGTGCCCCAAATATTCATTGGCGACACCCATGTCGGCGGCTGCGACGAGCTTTACGCCCTGGAAAAGGACGGCAAGCTGGACCCGCTGCTGGCCTGAGCTTACCTCGGCCTTATTAGCGGCTTCGCGCCTGGGCGGCGCTCGGCGTTCGGTTGGCCACGCCGCCAACCTCATCCTTCGCAGTCGCACACCCCTGGACCACTGGACAAAGGCGGCGGGCCCCCGGAATATGACAGCCAATTCATCCATAATGGGAAGAGACCGCCATGAAAAAACTTCTGCTTGCCTCCGTTGCCTTGATGCTGGCCGCGCCCCTCGTGCAGGCCCAGCCCATGAACCCCGCGCCGACCATCGCGCCGGCGCCCACCGCCGATGAAATGAAGCAGCCGCGCCCGCCGCGCGCCGTTGGTATCCCCACCGCCGTGGCCGTCGAAGCCGCGCTGGAAGCCAACCGCGTCTGCCTGGGCAACACCTACAAGACCACCGCCATGATCGCCGACAGTGCCGGCGTTCCGATCGTGGTGATCTCCAATGACGGCGCTGCCGCCGTCACCCAGCGTATCGCCATGAGCAAGATCCAGGCGGTGCTGAAGTACAAGATGAGCAGCGGCGACGTGGCCAAGAAGGCCGCCGCCGACCCGGCTTTCGCCGCCGAGCTGAAGGCCAACCCGCTGATCGATACTGCCCGCCAGGGTGCGCTCGCCATCACCAAGGGCTCCGAGGTCGTCGGGTTCTTTGCCGTGTCCGGCGCTCCGGGCGGCGACAAGGACGAGGTCTGCACCAAGGCCGGGCTGGACAAGGTCGCCTCGCGCCTGAAGTAGCCGGAAAAGAAAGAGCGCGCCGGGCTGTCAGCCGGGCGCGCTCGAACTTTCCGAAAAGACGTCCGGGCTAGTTGCCCGGCTGGCCCTGCAGCATCGGGATTTCGGCCGCCGTCTTACCCTTAGGCACGCTCTGCAGATAGGCGTAGATGGCCGCCACGTCCTGATCGGGCATGACCTTGGCGGTGTAGATCGGCATCACCCGGCGCGGCT
>JAPLPI010000264.1 GCA_026400305.1 Alphaproteobacteria bacterium
CCGCGACATGGGCGCGAGTGTCGATGTGGGCGGGGGCATCAGCCCCAAGGACCGCATCATCGACAATCCTGCAGACGCGCTGCGGGATGGGGATGAAGTGAAGATCGCGAACCAGTAGCGCCCCTTGCCAAAGATCGCCTATAAAGGCGGACCACATAGGGGAACGCCAATGCGCGCTTTGAAGATCATGGCTCTTGTCCTGCTGCCGCTGGCCTCGCTGGCGGCTTGCGATAAGAAATCTGATGCCGCCACCGCCGGCAGCTACGACACCTCGCCGGATGCCAACAGGCGTTACCTGGCCGATTATGCGGCGCGCCCGGGCGTAAAGAAGCTTGAAGACGGGTTGATGTACCGCGTCATCAAGGCCGGCACCGGCCAGACGGTCCAGAAGGGCAGCGACGTAGTGACAGTTTTTTACAAAGGTGCACTGATTAACGGAAATGTGTTCGACCGGACCAAGCCGGAAGAGCCGGCGCAGTTTCAGTCCGGCGCGCTGATCCCTGGCTGGGTTGAAGCCCTAAAGCTGATGAAGACCGGCGACACTTGGGAAATCGTGTTGCCGTCTGATCTGGGTTATGGCAGCGAAGGCGCAGGCAGCGCCATCCCACCGGACCAGACACTAGTATTCACCATGACCCTTACCAAGGTTGAGTACGCCCCTTAACGGCACGTCACTATGAAGCTACGCCTGCTTCTGGGGCTTGGTGTGCTGGCCGTTATCCTGGCGCGCTTTGATCTGCATGTGGTGATAGCTTCGCTTTCCCGCATGAGGCTGGGCGGGTTTCTCCTGATCGCGGCTATCTGGTTGGGCACAGAGATCGTGCTGGCATCAGGCATCTTCTCTCTGCTGACCCACACGGTGCCACTCTGGGCCATAGCCGCGTCGCGGCAATTGCGCGACAGCGCCGCCGACGTTCTTCCCATCATTCAGCTTGTCGGAATCGCTCCTGCCGCACGCGCCCATCGCCTCGGCGGCGGTGATCGCCGACTTCACCACCGAAGCCTTTCCCCAGGACTTATATGTTCTGGTCGGGGTAGCCGTCAGCCTGTCTCTGCTGCAAAAAAAGCATGCTGCCACCTCCTTACGTCGACGCCATGCTGGCCGGTGCGCCCTTCCTGTCATTGGGCAGCGTAGGCTTTGCCCTGTTGCAGGTCGGCGCCAGCCGGTGGATCGAGCGGCTCAGTGAAAAGTTCTTCCCCGGGGGTCAGCGCACACCCAGACTTTTCGCAAAGCCATTCAGGCATCTATCGCCGTCGCAGTCGTTTAGCTCTATCGATACTGCTGTAACTAACAGGCTAGATGGCGTGTGGCATCTGGCTATGGGTGATACTGGAAGTGATGGGATTTTCGATCGGCTTCTGGTCAGCGATCGCGCTGTTAGAAGACTTGCGCAGCACGCTGGTATTAATCCCCTGCCGCGGTCGGTGTAAAGGAATCCAACTATGCCGCGCTGGCGCCGCTGTTCGGTCTTGCGCCGGAAACGGGGCTCGCCATCTAGCAGGCTGTTGAAAAACCTATCGCAGATTTTGGCATTTGATGATTCATTCGATGCGGACATGCGTCGAGGATAGTGGAATGCGTGGCACGGATGAACGCTCAGGATCGCTGTTTTCGTTTGTCGATTTGGAGGCGCGGGTACCGAAAGACCATCCTCTGCGGGCGATCCGCGAGATAGCGAATGGGGCACTGCGGGACTTGAGTGCGGACTTTGCGGCGATGTACGCGCCCCTGGGGCGGCCGTCGATCCCGCCGGAGAAGCTGCTGCGGGCCTCGCTGTTGCAGGCGTTTTACACAATCCGCTCGGAACGCCAACTGATGGAACGGCTGGAGTTTGACCTACTGTACCGCTGGTTTGTTGGTTTGGGCATAGACGACGCGGTCTGGGATCACTCAGTGTTCTCCAAGAACCGGGACCGTCTGCTCGAAGGAGATGTCGCAGCCAAGTTCATGGCGGCGGTTCTGATGCAGCCCAACGTCAAACAGCTTCTATCGACGGATCACTTCTCGGTTGATGGCACCCTTGTGGAAGCCTGGGCCAGCATGAAGAGCTTAAAGCCGAAGAACCCCAGCGGCGACGAACCTCCAGCAAGCGGCGGACGCAACGAGGAGGTAAACTTCCGCGGCGAGAAGCGGAGCAACCAGACCCACGCCTCCACCAGCGATCCTGATGCGATGCTCTATCGCAAAGGTTCTGGCATGGAGGCCAAGCTTTGCTATATCGGCCATACCTTGATGGAGAACCGCAACGGGCTCTTGGTTGATGCTCGACTAACCCGGGTCTCTGGCCATGCCGAACGGTTGGCTGCGCTCGACATGATTGAGCCGCGCGCCGACAGACCTGAAGCCATCACGCTGGGCGGCGATAAAGGCTTCGATGCGGCCGACTTCGTCATGGAGTTACGGGAGATCAACGTGACGCCGCACATCGCGCGGAACACGGCCCGCCGTTCGGCCATCGACGGACGGACGACACGCCATCCTGGTTATGCCGCGAGCCAGCGTATCCGAAAACGCATCGAAGAGGGCTTTGGCTGGATGAAGACCATCGCGGGCTTGAGGAAACCGAAATACCGAGGACGAGAAAGGGTTGCCTGGGCTTTTACCCTTGCAGCCGCCGCCTACAACCTGATCCGGCTTCCGAAATTGATGGCGACGGCATGACGCGAAACCAGAATTGCCGATGCTTTGCCGCAGTCAGCCAAATGCGCCAAAACCAAATCCATCCAGTCCCGACAACAAAGACTAATTCTTCAACAGCCTGCTA
>JAPLPI010000104.1 GCA_026400305.1 Alphaproteobacteria bacterium
CGGGTTGCCACGGCAACAGCGCCGCGGCCGGCCCCAAGGCGCCCGCTTTGCTCAGCAACGAATTCCTGAACAGCCACACCGATTCCAAGATCGTCGAGGCGGTCACCAACGGCACCGCGGCGGGCATGCCCAGCCTCAAGACCTTGCTCTTCCCCGATGAGATTGCCCAGCTTCCGGCGATGTTGCGCATCCGTGGCGGTATTGTGAACCGCCAGGTCGGCCCGGTGCCCGACATCACGGGCAAGGTGTTCAACAGCCAGAAGGCCAGCTTCAAGGTCGAGACATTGGTCAAGGGTCTGAACCAGCCCTGGGGCCTGGCCTTCCTGCCCGATGGCCGCCTGATCTTCACCGAACGCTCCGGCCAGCTGCGCTTCATGGACAAGAACGGCAATATATCCGCGCCCGTGAAGGGGACGCCCGCGGTGTTCGAACGCCAGGACGGCGGCCTCTTGGACGTGGCGGTGCCGCCAGACTTCGCCAAGACGGGCTGGATCTATATTTCCTATTCCACCGTGGCGCCGGGTTATGTGGTGCAGCCGGGTGATGAGCAGGCGCCCAACATGTCGCCGCCGACCATGACCTGGGTGGTGCGCGGCAAGGTCAATGCTAACAATGAATGGGTCGATCAGCAGGTGCTTTTCAACCCGCCAGCCGATTCCTATCGCGTCACCGCCGACCATTATGGCTCGCGCTTTCTGTTCGACGGCAAGGGTCACTTCTTCTGGTCCATGGGCGAGCGCCATGACATGCAGATGTCCCAGAACCTGGCCTCGCCGCTGGGCAAGATTCATCGCCTCAACCTCGATGGCTCCATCCCTAAGGACAATCCCTTTGTCCATACGCCCGGCGCGCTGGGCAGCATCTGGACCTTCGGCCATCGCAATCCGGAGGGCCTCTCCTTCGATCCTGCCACCGGTATCTTCTGGGAAACCGAGCATGGTCCGGTGGGCGGCGATGAGGTCAACATCATCGAGCCCGGCAAGAATTACGGCTGGGGCATGGCTACCTTCGGGATCGAGCCGGGCATCGGCCGGCTGCACGCCACCGGCGTCACCGATCCGGTCACCTATTACAATCCCTCGATCGGTCCCAGCGGCATCACTTTCTATACGGGCGACAAATTCCACGCCTGGAAAGGCAATCTCTTCATCACCGGGATGGTCGGCCAGAAACTGATCCGTATGGAGATCAAGGGCCGCCTGATCGCGTCTCAGGAAACGCTGATCGCCGATTACGGCCGAGTCCGCGACGTGAAGGTCGGGCCAGACGGCCTGCTCTATGTGCTGCTGCAAAACATGAATAGTGACGCCAAGGGCGGCTCCATCATCCGTCTGGTGCCCGCCAACTAAGGGCGTTAGGGTCTCCTTCAAACGCCCATCAGTGGCGCAGAGGGGAGAACAGCATGAAGCGGCGCGATTTCGTGACCGGTGCGGCGGCAGTGGCGGCCGGAGCCTTGAGCTTGCCCACGCTGGGCTGGGCGCAGGAGAAATCCAAGCTCAAGATCACCAGCATCCGCCTGGTGAAGCTGACCCCCAGGAATCCGCCGCCCGTCTACACCCCGGCCGCTGGCTCCTGGTCTACCCAGGGCGTGGAAGTTTCGGCGCCGCCCAACATCTAACCGGAATTTCGCCCCACCCGCAGCCTGTTCGCGGCCAAGAATGTGCCGGGCTTCACGGTGGAGATCACCACCGACAAGGGCATTGTGGGTTATGGCGAAGGCGGCGCAGGCGGCGGCGCGCTGGTGATGGGGCACCTGGCCCCGCTGATGATGGGCCGCGATCCCTTCGACATCGAGCGCAACTGGGACATCGCCTTCCGCGCGATGGAATCCTACGGCAC
>JAPLPI010000158.1 GCA_026400305.1 Alphaproteobacteria bacterium
TCCCACCTTGTCGCTGGCGGCGGTGCGCTGCATCGCCGCCTTGTCGCTTCTTCTGCTGCTGGGATTGCCGCTGGCCTTCAAGCGTCCTTTCTCGGTGGAATACGCGCGGCTGGATCCGCGCGAAGCCGACTGGCCGCCGCATTTGTTCTTGCGGGTGAACTATCTAGTGTCAGGCGCATGGACGGCGGCTTTCGCCATCATGGCCCTGGCCGATGGCGCGGTGGCGTTCGATACGGACCTGCCGCTGTATGCCAGCATCGCCGCCAGTGTGGTGGTGCTGGCCGCAACCGTCACATTTACCCTGCGTTATCCGGCGCATGCGGCCAAGAAGGCCGCATCGCAGCAGTAGCCAAAACCGTTAGGTTCTGCGCGCTTAAATGTGGATTTTCCCATGAAACAGGCCGTGATCGTCTCGACCGCACGCACCGGCCTGACCAAGTCCGTGCGCGGCGGCTTCAACGATACCCATGGCGCGGTGATGGGTGGTCATGCAGTCCTGCACGCCATCGCGCGTGCCGGCATCAATGCGAGCGAAGTCGAAGATGTGGTGATGGGCCGCGGCTGCCCCGAAGGCGCCACCGGCAACAATATCGCACGGGTAAGCGCGATCTGATCAGGCTGCCCGGTCTCCACCGCCGGGATCACCGTTAACCGCTATTGTTCCAGCGGATTGAACGCCATCGCCTTTGCCGCGCAGGCGATCATGACCGGCGGCGCCGATGTGCTGGTGGGCTCCGGGGTGGAATCCATTTCCCTGGTCCATATGGGCGGCGTCAATCTCAAGCATTTCACCGAAGAGCATCTGCTGCAGGTCAAGCACGCGCTATGGATGACCATGATCGAAACCGCAGAGATCGTGGCGCAACGTTATGGCATCAGCCGCACGCGCCAGGATGAATATGCCCTCCAAAGCCAGCTGCGCACCGCCGCGGCGCAAGGCGCGGGCAAGTTTGCCGATGAGATCGTGCCGCTGACCACCAAGATGAAAAAGATCGACAAGGCCAGCGGCGCCGAAAATCAGATCGGCGTCACCGTCACCCATGACGAATGCAACAGCCCCGACACGACCTTGGAAGGTCTAGCGGCACTGAGTCCGGTGCATGCCGGGGGCCAGCAGATCGCGGAGGGCAAGTTCATCACCGCGGGCAACGCCTCGCAATTCGTCGATGGCGCATCGGCCTTTATGGTGATGAGCGAAGAGACGGCCGCCAAAAAAAGGCATCAAGCCGTTGGGCATCTTCAAGGGCTTTGCCGTGGCCGGGGTGAGCCTGATGAAATGGGCATCGGGCCGGTGCTGGCCGTGCCAAAAATTTCTAGCGCGCCATGGGATGAAGGTGGGCGACATCGATCTTTGGGAGCTGAACGAGGCCTTCGCCAGCCAGACCCTCTATTGCATGGACAAGCTCGCGCTCGACCCCAGAAAAACCAACGTCAATGGCGGCGCCATTTCCATGGGCCATCCCTATGGCATGACGGGCGCCCGCCTGACCGGCCATGTCCTGCTGGAGGGGCGGCGGCGCGGCGCAAAATATGGCGTTGTCACCATGTGCATCGGCGTTGGCATGGGCGCGGCCGGCCTGTTCGAGATACTGTTAGCCTTAGATGATTCGCTCCGCCATTCTTCTGGCTATACTGATGGTAGCTGCTTGCGCAGAAGTTCCGCCGGGGCGGCCGCTCCCGCTGGATCCCAAGACCCAGATGGGTGCGCTGGAGACCCGCATCGCCATCCTGGTGGAGGAGCAGCGCCACAAGCTGGACCCCAAGGCCCGCAAGCTCGCGATTGACCCCGTAATGTCCAAAATCGCCCGCGCCCGCGCCGTCGACATGGCGGACAAGAACTACCTCGCCCATGCCGCGCCCAATGGTGACACCTCTGCCTCGCTACTGATGAAGCAGGACGAGCGCTGGCAGGGCCTGTTGGGGGAAAATCTTGCGGCGCAGCATTACACCGAGCTAAGCGGCGTCACTGTGAATGATTTCGCCCAGCGTTTCATGGACGAATGGCTGAAAAGCCCGCCACACAGGGACAATATGGCCTTCGCCAATTACGACCATGCCGGGGTGGGCGCGGCGGTGAATGCCGACACGGTCTATGTCGCCCTACTGTTTTCCACCGACATGGGGCTGAAGCCGAGGCCACCGGAAGGTCCGGCCAACGCCGTCACCGCCTTTGAAAGTCCGGACGCGGCGACCGTCCCGCCCCCACCCGCGACGGCGGATCTGATGCGCCTGCGCGGTACGGTGGGAGCGCAATAAGGCGCCCCATCCGCGCGTCGATTCACGACCAATTAAGCCAACGGGTTCAACTATCTGTGCATGATTAGGCGCATAGCCGCCCCGACCGCCGGCCGTATGGCCAACATTAAAGGGCCTGGCCGCGGCGTAGTATCGCCTGGGCACCCTGTGCGACCAGGGCATTCCCGCCGATGCCGCCAAGGAGGCGCACTGGTACGAGATGGCCGCTAACCAGGGCAACCGCAAGGCGATGCACAATCTGGCGGTGTCCCATGCCGGCGGCGCCACGGGCAAGAAGAACATGGCCGAAGCCACGCGCTGGTTCGCCAAGGCCGCCGCGCTGGGCCTGTCGGACTCTCAGTTCAACCTGACAGTGCTGTATGAGCGCGGCGACGGCGTGCCGCAAAGTCTGCTGGACGCCTACAAGTGGTATTCCATCGCCGCCGCTGCGGGCGACACCGAATCCAAGGCGCGCATCGGAGTGCTGCAGACCCAGCTCAGCGATACCGACAAGACCGCGGCCAACAAATCGGCGGCAACCTTGAACCGCAGCGCCAAGGTTCCGTCCGAGCCCGGCGATCTGGGCTGATTTTTGTGCTGACCCTTCGTATCGATTTCGCCTGATTCCGTAGGGTTTTTGCGTTGACCCTCCACGCGCGCGCGCGCATGTTCGGATGCAATGGAACTCTACCTTCCCGTTGCTGAGATGTCTGTCAATTGGCTGCTCCTCATCGTGCTGGGAACAGGTGTTGGCTTCCTGTCCGGCATGTTCGGGGTGGGCGGCGGCTTCCTGATGACGCCGCTGCTCGTCTTTACCGGCATTCCTTCCACCGTCGCGGTCGCCACCACCCTTTCCCATGTCACCGCCTCGTCCATGTCGGGTGCTCTGGCGCAGTGGAGGAAGCGCGCGATCGACTTCACCATGGCCGGAGTGATGCTGGGCGGCGGCGTGGTTGGCACCCTGTTCGGCGTGTGGCTGTTCTCGGCCATGCGCCGCCAGGGCCAGATGGATCTGATCGTGGCGCTGACCTATGTGATCATGCTGGGCTCAATCGGCGTCATCATGCTGCGCGAAAGCCTGGCCAGCCTGAAAGCCTATCGCTGCGGCGTCACTCCAAGCCGGCGGCTGGTCAATCGCGGCTGGATCCAGGCCCTGCCCTTCAAGATGCGCTTTCGCCAGTCGCGCCTCTATATCAGCGTCATCCCGCCCATCGCCATCGGCTTTGTGGTGGGCGCGCTCAGCGCCATCATGGGCATCGGAGGAGGCTTCATCATCGTGCCCGCCATGATCTACATCATGCGCATGCCGACAAATGTGGTGATGGGAACCTCGCTGGTGCAGATCATCGCGGTAACCGCCATCACCACCATCCTGCAAGCGACCCGAAACTATGCCGTGGATATAGTGCTGGAGGGGCTTCTGGTCTCGGGCGGCGTGGTGGGCGCGCAGCTGGGAGTGCGGGCCGGTGCCAAGCTACGCGGCGAGCAATTGCGCTTGCTGCTGGCCTGCCTGGTGCTGGCAGTGGGCGCCGGACTTTTCTATCAACTGGTGGCGCGCCCGGCCGATGTCTATTCCCTGTCCGAGGGCGTGCCATGAAGCGCGCGTTGCTGGCCACGCTGCTGTTGATCGCACTTTTTTGCATATTGCCCTCGCCTTTCGGCTCGGGCGGGGATGCGTTCGCGGAAGAACTGGTGTCCGGCATCAGCCAGGACACGATCCAGATCACCTCCAACTATACCGGCACCGACATCGTGGTGTTCGGCGCCATAGAGCGAGCGCAAGGCGCGACCGGCCGCGGCATCGTGGTGATCGTGCGAGGCCCGGACGAGCCCATGACGATTCGCCGCCGTGACCGGCTAGCGGGGATATGGGTCAACCGCGACGCCGCCCGGTTTGAATGGTTGCCGGCTTATTACTATCTCGCCTCCACTGAGCCGGTGTCGCACATCGCCCCGGCCGAGACCTTGCGGCGCTATGGCATCGGGCTGCAATCGCTCACCCCAACCACTATCGGCAGCCATCATGATCCCGAGCCCTTCCGCCAGGCGGCGATCCGCTATCACCAGCGCAGCGGTCTGTACGCGGAAAATCCCGGCAGCATCGATTTCCTCAGCGAGACGCTGTTCCGCACCCGCGTGCCGGTGCCCGCCGGCGTGACGCGCGGCCAGTACAATGTCGAGGTCTATCTGTTCCGCGGCGGGGAGGTGGTGAGCGCCCAGTCCACGCCGCTGTTCGTGGACGCCACGGGCCTAGAGCGGCGGCTGTTCAACATGGCGCACAATGCGCCCTTCTTTTACGGGCTGGCCTGCGTATTCATGGCCATGCTACTGGGCTGGATTTCCTCGGTACTCTTCCGCCACTCGGCATGATGTCACGCTCCGTTCAGCGGGCGGGCTCGAAGGCGCTGCCTGCGCTGCTCTCCAGCGACGGCAGGAAGGCGGGCGGTTTGCGCGCATGGAACGCCTGCTCGAAGGCATGGCCCAGCGCCAGGATGGCGGCATCTGACCAGGCCGGGCCGATGAAGGACAGCCCCACCGGCAGGCCATGGTCGTAGCCCATCGGCACAGTGAGATGCGGATAGCCGGCTTCCGCCGGCAGGCTGGCGGAATCGGGGCTGCCATAACCGACGTTGCGCACGATATCGGTCAGAACGGCCGGACCATTGGTGGGACGGATCACGGCATCCAGGCGCAGGCGCGTGAACAGATCATCCAGCGCCCCGCTTGTCAGGCTTTTGATTTCATCGCGGGCGCGGACATATTCGGTGTCACCAAGATCACCCCGCGCCTGGCTCTCGGTCAGGATGTTCTGGCCGAACAATATGATCTCACGCGGGGACGTGGCATTGAAGGCGATCAGGTCGGAGAGGCTTCGCACGCGGCTCGCCGGCAGGCTGGCCAAGTAGGCGTTAAGATCGGCCTTGAACTCGGTTTGCAGCACCACCTTTTCGTCGGCGGCGATCTGCGGCGGCACCGTAAAATCGTTGATTTCCAAGATCTGCGCGCCTTGCGCTTTCAACGCAGCCAGTGCCTGGTTCAGCAATGCAGCGGTCTGCGCGGGAAATGCGCCAGGCGCGGCAGTGATCACGCCCAGCCTTTTGTCCCGCAGCGATGCGCCGGACAGGCCTGCATAATCGGATTTTCTCGCGTCCGCATCGGCAGTCACCGCATCGGCTACATCGCTGCCTGCGATCGCGTTGAGCACCAGCGCCGCGTCGGCGACACTGCGCGCCATCGGCCCGGCGGTGTCCTGAGTGTGGGAAATCGGCACGACATGGGTGCGCGACACCAAACCCACCGTCGGCTTGAAGGACACGATGCCATTGAAAGATCCGGGGCAGACCAGGGAGCCGTTGGTTTCGGTACCGATGGCGGCAGCGGCCAGGCTGGCAGAGGCCGCGACGGCGCTGCCGGACGAGGAGCCGCAAGGATTGCGGTCCAGCACATAGGGATTCTTCACCAGCCCGCCCACCCCGGACCATCCCGAGATGGAATAGGAGGAGCGGAAATTTGCCCATTCGCTCAAATTGGTCTTGCCCAGGATCACCGCGCCCGCCGCCCGCAGCCGCGCCACCAACGTTCACCAATATGGGAATGCCGTGCAGCGGTCCGCGCGCGCCCTTGGCCTTACGTTCGGCATCCAGCGCTGTGGCGTCGGCGATGGCATTGGGATTGACGGCGATAATGGCGTGCAGCTGGGGCCCGCTGCGATCCAACGCATCGATACGCGCGATATAGGCCTGCACCAGCTCGGCGGCGCTGACCCGGCCCGCCGCCATGTCGGCCTGCAAGGTAGCGATGTCCCTTTCCGCGACCTCGTAGGGCGTGGCCCAGGCCTGGCCCGTCAAAGCCGCCAGGATGGCGATGGAGAGAAGAAATTTCATAGCACCCCCGTGCCCAATTGCAGCGCGGCGCCTGTCCAAAGTCAAAGCGAGATGCGTCGCGGCCGCTAAACCTTTGCACAGGCTGCGATAAAATGGGTTTGGACTGACGCGGCGCCTGTGTTTTTCGTCCGTCAGGACGGCGAGAACCCACGAGACTGTCAGCCCATGATCCGCGCTCAGCTGCCCCAGGCTCTGGCCCGCCTCGAAGTCAGCCATGATGCGGCGGTTTCTGTCGGTCTTGGGCGGTATGGGGGCACCGGTCTTTCCATGATGTGCCGAAGCCAGGGAAGGGCTTCGAAATAGAGGGAACTCCGCCTTGGGGCGTAAGTTACCGCCGCGCCGGATTTGTGCGGCCCCTGTGAGGCTTACCCACGCCTTCACGATCGGTTCCCTCAACGGAAGAAGCTGATCACGGCCTGGCGGGTATTCTTGTCGCCCACCGCCGACATGTGATCTCGGCCGGTAATCGTGACCGCACGTCCATCGGCCAATGCCGCGGCCAAGGGCTCGGCAGCGCCAGCGGTATCATCCTTGTCGCCATCCACCACCAACACCGGGCGCCGTAACCGCGACAGAGTCTCAGGCGCAAGGCGCGGCGACATCGCCCGCATGCAGGCGGCCAAAGCCAAGCGATCCTTGCCCGGCTGATCAGCAAAGTCGCGAAACATTTTAGCCCGCGGATCGATTATGCTGTCCTTGTCCGGCGTCAGCAGCGCATCGGCCAAAGCGGTGCGCGCTTGCGGCGATGTGATGCGATCCTTCAGATAGGTCTCACCCACACCCGCGATGGCGAGCTTGATGACACGCTCCGGATGCGCCGCCAAAAGGCGAAGCCCGATGAATCCGCCCATCGAGTAACCGCAGATCAGCGCACTGGGAAGATCGCACGCCGCCATCACCGCGATCACGTCATCGGCCATGCGGTCATGGCCATAGGCTTCCGGCTCATACGGCTTTCCGCTGTCGCCATGGCCGCGGCAGTCCATCGCCACAATGGAAAAGCCCGCCTCGGTCAGGCCGCCATACCAGCCAGTGGACTTCCAGTTCTGCAGCCGGCTGGAGCCGAATCCATGCAACAGCACAATGGCCGGACCTTCGCCGTGGCGCTCATAGGCCAGGGCCATGCCGTCCGCAGCGTGGGTCAGTTCGGGCATGACAAACTCTCCATCCGGGCAAACTGGCAAAGGGCGAACCTTCTGTCTATAAAGCCGGGCATGAAAAAATACCTCTTCCTAGCGGGCGTGAACGGTGCCATCGCGGTGCTGGCGGGTGCCTTCGCAGCCCATGCCCTGGGATCGCGCCTAGATCCACGCATGCTGACGGCGTTCAGCACCGGCGCCACCTATCACCTGGTGCACTCCCTGGCGCTGGGCATCGCCGCGCTGGCGGCGCGCGGCGCGGCGCGACGGCGGGCCCTGATCGCGGCGGTATTGTTTGTGGCCGGCATCATCCTGTTCTGCTTCTCGCTCTACCTGTTGGCGCTGACGGGCTGGGTGGTTTTTGCCTTTGCCACGCCGGTGGGCGGCATCGCCTTTGTCGCCGGCTGGATTATGCTGGCGCTGGCGGGCCTGAAATTGGAGTAGTCATGAAGAAGTTTGTTTTGCTGTTGCTGCTGACTTCCTCCCCTGCTTTCGCCCATGCCAAGCTTGTCGGCTACGATCCCGCCGCCAATGCCAGCGTGAAATCGCCAACCATGATCAAGCTGAAATTTTCAGAAAGTCTGGAGCCCGCCTTCAGCACCGCCAGCCTCAGCGATAGCGCCGGCAAGATCTTGCCGGTGCCAAAGTCGGTGGGGGGCACCACCATCACCCTGCTGCCGATCCGGCTGAAGCCCGGCGCCTATCACGTCAATTGGCAGGCAGTAGGCCATGATACCCACAAGCTCAGCGGCAGCTTCGTCTTCAAGGTCATTCCGTGATCCTGGGTGCGGCGCGCGGCGTCTATTACGTCGCCACGATGTTGCTGTTCGGCGGAAGCGCCTTCGAGACATTGCTGCGCGCAAAACTGCCCGTCATGACGCCGCTGCGGTGGCAGTCCTTGCGCTGGGCAGTCCTGATCCTGGCGCTGCTGGCGGCCCTGGCCTGGCTAGGACTGGCGGCGCGGCAGATGGCGGATCGGTTGGACGGGCAAATCCTGGCCCGGACCGCCACCGACACACTGTTCGGCCAAATATTCCTGCTGCGACTGGTGTCGTTGCTGGGCCTGACGTTGCTGATGACCTTCCGCCGCTGCCGCAAGTTGGCCGTGGCGCTGGCAGCGCTGGCGCTGGCCCTGCCTGCCGCCACCAGCCATGCCGCGCAGGCCAGTCCCGCCGGCTTCATCGCCATCGGCGCAATTTTGGACGGCGTGCATCTGCTGGCATGCGGCTTCTGGATCGGCGGGCTGGCGGTTTTGGCGATGCTGTTTCGGCGCAAGGAGCCCAACATCCATTTAGCCCTGTCGCTGTTCTCGGACGGGGCAATAGTGGCGGTGATGCTGCTGGTGATGACGGGGCTAATCAATGCCGCCTCAATCCTGCTGGGCCATGGCACGCCGGCACCACTTTATCTAGGCGTTCTGGGCGCCAAGCTGGCGTTGGTGGCAGTCATGCTGGGACTAGCTGCGATCAACCGCTTCAGGCTGATGCCGCGCGCGAACGACAGGATGATCCTCCGCAACGCCGCCCTCGAACTGGGCCTGGGGCTTACTGTCGTGATGCTGGCGGGAGCACTGGGGCATTTGCAGCCGGTACTGTAGGAGAAATGAACTCCCGCGGCACTTGGGTTTCGCGCGCCACGGCGTCCTTGTCGCGCGGCACCTTCACGCGATCGAGCGTAGGCGCCAGATCCAGCAAGGCACCTTCAATGTCCAAAAAAAGGGCCGTGTTTTCACTAACCTGCGACACCATCAGGACTTTCTTTTCGCTGCGGCCCGTGCTTCGCAAAACAGCAATGAAATGCGCTTCGATCCGATAGGATTGAAGCGCACGGCTAGGCCATCAGGTTCCGTATTTCTTCAGGCGGACCCAGACAAACGCGCCACCTTCCATCCCCGCACTATTGGAAACAATGGATACATTGCGCGGTAGCTTGAACTTCACATCGGAGGAGTTGCCGCCACCAAGATACAAATGGTCATAGTTGAACACGGTCTGCAAAACAGCAATCAATCTCTTTATGCGCTTGTTCCAGCGCGCGTTGCCGATTTTTCGGCGGGTTGCATCACCCAACACCACGTCGAAATCATCCTTGGGATGCATCGCCAGATGCGCCAAGTCCATGTGCGGCATCAACTCGCCGTCACGAAACCAGGCGGTGCCGAACCCAGTCCCCAGAGTACAGACCAGTTCCAGCCCCTCGCCATTGATCACCGCCAGGCCCTGGACGTCGGCATCATTGAGCAGCTTGACTGGTTTCTTAAATTTCTTCTGCATAACCGCCGCTAGGGCAAAACCTTTCCAGTCCTCTGTGCCGAAATTTGGCGCGCTTACAACCTTTCCGTGCTTGACCGCGCCAGGAAATCCGATAGTGACTTTGTCATACGTTCCCAATGGCGCCACCAGCTTGACCAGCGCTGCCACGATCTGGCGCGGCTTGCGTTTCACGGGCGTCTTCACCCGCACCCGTTTGGAAACATATCGCCCGCGAGGGGTGATAATCGCGGCCTTGAGGCCGGAGCCGCCCACATCGATGCAAAGGATTTTTTTAACAGCGCGCATGGGGCGGGTCCTCTTCATTCTTGCCAGCATTTATCATCAGGTTCAGTGCCGCATTGACAAGTGCGACATGAAAAAACGCCTGGGGAACGTTACAGAGCATGCGCCC
>JAPLPI010000413.1 GCA_026400305.1 Alphaproteobacteria bacterium
TTGTCCTCATCTTGGGGTTAATGGTAAGCGGCGTTCTTGCGGTGTTGCAAGAGGCGATGTTCGATTGTCTGTCTTTTAATTATTTCTTGTCGTTAGATTATTGTTGTGGCTCTGCCGAAGTAAACTTCGCCGTGAGTCAAATTTTCTAGGCACTCGTCGTAGCGCCGGTGTTTATAGTGCTCAATGAACGGCTCTATCTTCTGCTTGAGGTCCCCGGGCAGGAACTAATTCTCTAGGAGAACGCGGCTCTTCAGGGTCTGGTGCCAGCGCTCAATCTTGTCTTGGGTCTGGAGCGGAGCGCCGCGCACATGGCTCACGCCGTGCGCCTGGTTCCATTCTGTCAGGTCACAGGCGCTTAGGCGTAGCCCTTCGAAATACTAGTTCGGCCAAGGCTCAGTATGCGCAGGTCCACTAGTTATTTACTGGCATCAGTTTCTGAATGCGCCGTCCATCCGCTGCTTCGCCAGTATAGAGATTGCCATGACTGTCCTGAACAAGCTGGTGGACTCCGTGAAATTGGCCCGCATTCCGCCCACTATGGCCTATAACACCCACCTCGTCGCCATCCGAGCGCCGCAGAACCTCGATCACATTGTTGGTGAAGTCGGCCACCAGCATGGTGTTCTGCTTGGCGTCGTTACTGAAGATGATGGTTGTTGCTGATCCAGCATTTAGCGTGGCGGGATGGACTGGAAACTCCTTCTGGAATTTTCCTTCGCGGGTGAATACCTGGATACGATTGTTGTGGCGGTCGCAGACATAGATCAGGCCATCCTTAGACATGCGCGCACAATGGACATTGTTGAAGGCCTTGGCGGCCTGGTCCGGTGGGGCTTGGTCGTCAGCGTTGGAAAGCTGGTCCAGCGGAGCGCCATAGGCGCCCCAGCCCCGCTTGAAGGAGCCGTTTTCTGAATCATAGACCACCACGCGCGTATTTAGATACCCGTCGGCGAAATAGACCTCATGTGCTGCGTCATCGACGAAGATATCGGCTACCCGCCCCAAAACACTGGTGTCTTGATTGTTGCGCGGCATGTCGCCGGAATGGCCGATCTGCATCCGCAACTGGCCATCTGGGCTGTATTTAACTACCTGATGGTCAGACCCGCCATTGCCGCTGATCCAGATGTTGCCTGATTTGTCGATCCACAGAGCGTGTTCGCTAGCAGGCCATGGCCCCTTGAAGTCGGACGCGGTCCACGATTTTATCAGCGCACCCTTGGTATCGAATTCCAGCAGCGCGGGCGTGGTGACGCAGCAATCGCCATGCGGCGGTGTCTGCGCCGCAAGCAAATCGGCGGCGGCGGATTTTGGTCGCTGGAGGACCCAGATATGGTCCTGCGCGTCGATCGCCATACCGCCTACCTGGCCCATGATCCATTTGTTGGGCAATTCCTGCGGCCACGACGCATCGGCGCGGTAATGCGGCTTCCCAGGGGGCGCATTCTGAGCCAGCACCGGCAGTACGGTCAGTAACAATCCCAATGCGGCGAATCTGATACACATATGTTTCCCCTCACGTCTTATTTTATCGAATCTTAGCGCCTCGTCTCACCAAAAGACACTGTACCTCCTTGTGGTCGTGGCCTGCCCCCTTTGAAGTGGTCCGACCTGAAGTATGGTTTTGACCACGGAGGAGAAGAGGAATGGCTAGGAAACGGCATAGTGCTGAAGAGATAGTTGGGAAGCTACGTCAGGTCATCAAACCGCCCCATCATTTTGCGCGGTTGTGTTGACGCAATGAGGCATGTACCAAAAGGTCGAAAAAACCGTCACAATTGGATATTGCTTGTCGCGCACACCGCATCCCGACCTAATTCATTTTGCGCTGTCGGTGGGCGGTTTTGCCATCGGCACCACCGAATTCGCCACCATGAGTCTTCTTCCCTATTTCGCGCGCGATCTGGGCATCAGCGCGCCGGTGGCCGGTCATGTTATCAGCGCTTACGCCCTCGGTGTGGTGCTGGGCGCGCCCCTGATCGCGGTGCTGGCAGCAAGGCTGCCCCGCCGTACCTTACTCATTGGCCTGATGCTGGTCTTTGCGCTGGGCAATGGCCTGACGGGTTTGGCGCCATCTTATGGCAGCATGATGCTGTTCCGTTTTCTCAGCGGTTTGCCGCATGGCGCCTATTTCGGTGTCGCCATGCTGGCGGCCGCGTCCTTGGTGCCGCACGAACGCCGCGCCCAGGCATCGGCGCGGGTGCTGATGGGATTGACGGTGGCCACCATCATCGGCGTGCCTTGCGCCAACTGGTTGGGGCAGGCGGTCGGCTGGCGCTGGGGCTTTGCCGTTGTGGCCGTGCTGGCGTTGTTGACGGCAACGCTGGTGGCGCTGTTCGTGCCGCGGCAGCCGC
>JAPLPI010000144.1 GCA_026400305.1 Alphaproteobacteria bacterium
GCGGGCTTCAGCAGCGATTTCTCCAGATGCATGGTGACGAATTGCGGGATGGCATCCTTGGGCGCGCCGACGCGGTCGTCGCCCAGGTTGAAGGCATCATAGACCTTGGACGTGCCGACATTGATGTTCATCCACTCCACGTCATGGTCGGTGGAATTGTAGATGGCGTGGGAGGAGCCCATGCGGTTGGGCGCGCCGACCGTGCCCTTGAGCAGGGAGGTGCGGCCATTGACAGTGAATTCGGCCTGATCGTCGAAGACGACGAACATCTCTTCGCAGTGATTGTGGAAATGCTGGCCGATGCCGCCGCCGGGATGCAGCACGCCGCGGTGCAGGAAGATGAAGTTTGTGGATAGGGTCTTGTCGGTCATCAGGGGACCAAAATTCATGGTTCCGGCGCCGTCATGGACCGCCTTGAGGGTGGCGGTTTTCTTGACGTCGTAATGGGTGATCTTCGAGGCTAGCTGGGCCTGGACGGACGTGGAGGCCAGCAAAAGGGTGGCCGTCAGCAACAAGCGTTTCATGGTCTCTTCCCCCTGGGCTTTTTGATTTTTTGTGAGCCCCGTGACCGCGATATTATGTCCTTCGTGACCGGCCACAAGGCCCTGCGCGTCGAAAAATCGACGGTACCGGGCGATACGGGCCGAGCAAAGCATGTTAGGGTGGCTTATGGCAGATACAAGAAAAGCACCACCCGGCGCACGGGCCCAGGCCGCCAGTACGGCATCGGACCAGCGTAGCCGCATGGTCCTGGACCAGGTCGAAAAGGAGCGGGTGGCGAACGACGCCAAGACCGCGCGGCTGAAGGCATTGCGCCTGGCCAAGGAAGCGGAAGAAGAGGCGGCCAAGGCTGCTGCGCCGCCGAAGGCCAAGGCGAAAGCGAAGAAGAAGGTTTAGCGCGGAACGCGGGATTGCGATTGTTTAATTGATACCAGTGCCCTGACGCGCAGGCCTCAAGTCGCTGACGCGTGGCACACTTGTCATTCGAATGGACCTCATTGCGGGCAGTTCAAATGGTGCCATCTAAACGAGTTGAACCTGCGCCATCTGATTACAGAAGGGCCAGGAAGCTCTTACTGATATATACTTTATTGCCTTGTTTCTTTGCGAAGCCCAAAAAGCAGGGTAATATTAATTCGACGATTTTCGTAGCCTGATTTAAAATTTATAACATCAGTTTCGTGAAAAAGGTCTGAATCAAAATAGTTAGAACGGTTGGTGCACGCGACAATGGTAAAGGATCAACGGGAAAGGAAACTGAAAGATGACGCCGCGGGTGATACTTCTAGCGATTGCGCTAATCTCTTTGATGCCGATTTCGGCTATAGCGGCGGATGCCGACCTGGATGCCGCAATCGCGGCGCCGACACGCACTAAGGCAAATGCAGAGCGCGATGGCGCACGCCATCCCTCCGCGAGCCTCTTATTCTGGGGTCTAAAGTCAGGCCAAACTGTCTTAGAAGTGGCGCCTGGTGTGGGCGGCTATTGGTTCGAGATTCTTGCACCCTATGCCAAGGCGACGAGAGGGGACTATATCGCCGCTATTCGAGAGATAGACCTCAAGGACCGTGCGAAATTCACTAATGGCGCTTTTTATAGCAACGTAAGTTTCACGGTATTTGGTCAGACAGGCAGTGCGCTGGGGCCCGCTAATTCTGCCGACTTAGTTTTGACTGCGCGCAACATTCATAATTGGATGTGGGTGCCCGGCATGGCGGAAAAAAGCATGCGGGACTTTTTTTCTGTGCTTAAGCCCGGGGGGATTCTAGCGGTAGAAGAACATCGTGCTGACCCGAGGCCGCAGGTCCCTGAAGCCCGTGACGGGTATGTGGCTACGGCGACTGTGGTGAGTTTGGCAAAAAAAGCTGGCTTCATTTTGGAAGCCAGCTCGGAGATCAATGCTAATTCAAAGGACGCTAAAAATCATCCATTTGGCGTCTGGACCTTGCCTCCACTTCGCCGCGACGCGCCTTCCGGCCAGCCACCCAATCCAAATTTCGACCACGCCAAATACGACGCAATTGGCGAAAGCGACCGCATGACTTTGCGCTTCAGAAAGCCACGCTGACCCCTCTAAAGAGCCTCCTGGATTAGCCGGTAGGGCCAATGTTCGCTTATGGCGCAAAGCGGACATTGGTCGGGCCCGGGGCGAATGGCTGCGCCCGGCGGAGGCACTAAAACACCGTCCGCCCACACTCATCGCTGGGATACCGACCACCGGAACCGCAGGCCACAGTCTGGCCGCCAGATCAGCCAGCAAGCAGCGGGGTGGCACAAATGCAGCCCTTAAACTAAAATACCGACTGGACTACTTTGTGGGGGCCGGTCAGTAGTTCTGCGGCTGACCTGACGGATATTTTGTGCCAAGTTTGCTGCATTTGGTGAAAGGCTACAACACCGACAATTGGTCAGCGATCTAATGATCGCGCATGTCGCACCAGCGGCGCAGATGGGCTTTGACCTCTTCGCTCAGGTAATGGCCGCTGCGCAGCGCCATGCCGTCTTCCACCACATCGTCATACGGTCCGGCGGCAAAACAGCAGGGGCAGACGGCCAAGTCGTGGAATTGGGTCTGGGCAATGCGGATCAGCGACACCTTGCAGTCGGTGCAGGCGACGTTCAGAAAGCTGTGAAAGGGCTCTATGACGTTGTTCTCCTGGCGTGGCCATGAAGGACGGCGTGGATTGCGATCATCGATGGGACGCGTTGAAGGCCTCCAGGCCTTTGGCGCCGGGGCAGAGCTGTTTTTCGGACATGCGATTGAGCGGATGGCTGACGGTGTTCAGATTGGCATGCATGTCGGTAGCGCCGGACTCCATATAGATCAGGCCGGTGACCAGCTCGCCCGCCGCGGCGCGGCTTTGCAGATAGGTCATGGCGCCGATGCGGTCATGTGGATCGTAATCGGCCGCCAGCTTGGACAGCCGCAACGTCGAGCCGTCATGCAGCGCCACTTCTTCCGTGGTGCCCGGCGCATACTCGACCGTGATCGCCTCGCGCGGTTCCATCAGGTCCAGCCAGTTTACCGCTTCGTTATGCGCGCGCACATAATCGTAGGCCTTGGTCGAGCCGGCATGGTTATTGAACGCGACGCAGGGGCTGACAATGTCAATAAAGGCGGGGCCGGGATGGCTCATCGCCGCCATGATCAGCGGCACCATCTGGGCCTTGTCGCCGGAAAAGCTGCGTCCGACGAATGTCGCGCCCACCATCAGCGCCATGCTGACCAGGTCGAGCGGGGAATCCATATTGCTGCCGCCGGCCTTGCTCTTGGAGCCCTTGTCGGCGGTGGCGGAGAACTGGCCCTTGGTCAGGCCGTAGACGCCGTTGTTCTCGACCATGTAGAGCATGTTGACGTTGCGACGCATGACATGGGCGAACTGGCCGATGCCGATCGAGGCCGAATCCCCGTCGCCCGAAACGCCGACATAGATCAGGTCGCGGTTTGCGAGATTGGCGCCGGTGAGGACCGACG
>JAPLPI010000081.1 GCA_026400305.1 Alphaproteobacteria bacterium
GAATTCGCGCATGAGCCTGGGCGGCACCGCGCCGGCGCGGGTGAAGGAACAGCTCAACCCTTGGCGAGGCGTGTTGAAATGAGGAAGCTCATTATTCTGGCTGCCGTGGCGATTGCACTGGCCGGCTGCGGCGTGAAGAACGACCTGGTCAAGCCGAACGGCCAGACCACTCCACACGACGAACAGAACCCTTCAAAGCCCCCTTATCCTCTGGGACGTTAATTGAACCATTTTCAATACAAGGATGGCGTGCTGTGCGCGGAAGGTGTGCGGCTGGACCTGCTGGCTGAAAAAGTCGGCACGCCTTTCTATTGCTATTCCACCGCCACCTTTGCACGGCATTACAAGGTGTTCATAGAGGCCGTGCCTGCCGGGTCGCTTGTGGCCTATGCCATCAAGGCCAACGACAATCTGGCGGTTCTGAAAACCCTGGCCCGGCTGGGCGCGGGCGCCGATGTGGTGTCGGGCGGCGAACTGGCCAAGGCGCTGGCAGCGGGCATTCCCGCCGGCAAGATCGTGTTCTCCGGGGTCGGCAAAACTAAGGACGAAATGCGCAGCGCCCTTGAGGTCGGCATCTATCAGTTCAATGTCGAAAGCGAGCCGGAACTGGCGGCGCTGGACGAAGTCTCGCGCAGCCTTGGCAAGCGCGCCCCCGTCACCCTGCGCGTCAATCCTGACGTGGACGCCAAGACCCATGCCAAAATCACCACCGGCACGGCGGAGACTAAGTTCGGTATCCCATTCTCCAGGGCGCGCGAAGCTTACTCGCATGCCGCTAAGATGGCGGGCATCGAGATCGTCGGCGTAGATGTGCATATCGGTAGCCAGATCACCGAGCTGGAACCGTTCGAAACCGCTTTTACCCGCGTGCGCGAATTCGTCGGCACCTTGCGCGGCGACGGCCACAATATCCGCCGCCTCGACCTGGGCGGCGGATTGGGCGTGCCATATGAGAATAGCAACATGCCGCCGCCGGACCCCAGCGCCTATGGCACTATGGTGGCACGCGTCACCAAGGATCTGGGCTGCACCTTGTCTTTCGAGCCGGGCCGGCTGATCGCCGCCAATGCCGGCGTCCTGGTCAGCAAGGTGATTTATGTCAAGAATGGCGAGGCCAAGGACTTTCTCATTATCGATGCGGGCATGAACGACCTGATCCGCCCGGCCATGTACGAAGCCCATCACGAGATCGTGGCGGTGACGGAACCGAAGGTGGGATCCCCGCGCCCGCGTTATGATGTGGTGGGGCCGGTGTGCGAGACATCCGATCTTTTCGCCTCCAGCCGGCCGTTGCCGGAATTCAAAAGCGGCGATCTTGTGGCGATCCTGTCGGCGGGCGCCTATGGCGCGGTGATGGCGTGCGATTACAATGCCCGGCCGCGGGTGCCGGAAGTCTTGGTTCACGGCGAACAATGGGGCATCGTAAGGCCCAGAGAGACTTATGCCGACCTCATCGCCAAGGACCGCATTCCAGACTGGCTTTCCAGCTAATCAGCTGGAGCGGCGCGTCGCGCTTGCGCGCGGCGTGCTGGCGATCGAACGGTTGCTGCCGCTTCTGTGGCCGGCTTTTTGTTTCTTCGGCTTTTACCTTGCCCTGGCGCTGACTGATATTTTCGCGTTCATTCCCTGGCCAATCCAGGCGCTGCTGCTGGCCTCCACCGTCACCGCGGGCGCACTGGCGCTTTACGAGGATTTCGAGAATTTCGCCTGGCCCCGCAGCCTGGATGCAGCCCGGCGGCTGGAGCGTGACAGCGGACTGGCCCACCGGCCTATCTCGGAACGCGATGACGTGCTGGTGGACGATGATCCGGTGGCACGCGCCTTGTGGGATCTTCACCGCGCCCGCAGCCTGCCGCAGAAATTCCGCATCGGCTTGCCCCACACCTGCATCGCCGCGCGCGATCCGCAAGGGTTGCGCTGGTATCTGCTGATTGCTGTTGCGGTCGGGTTGGTGCTGGCGCGCGGCGATACCGGGGCGCGGCTGGCGTCGGCCTTCGACAGCGGCGCAGGCGCCGCCGCTAGCATGGATGCCTGGATTGATCCGCCGCCCTATACCGGCCTGCCGCTGACCTCACTGCATATCGGCAACACATCCATCATCCAGGTGCCGCAAGGATCGGTGCTGAACCTGCGCGTGCATAGCGCGCCGCGCACCCCGGGTCTGGCAGCCGGCAACAATGCCGCGCCGCGATTTGCCGGCGAGGACGGGGAATATTCAAGCAATGTGATCCTTTCCACCGGCGCGCGGGTGCGGGTGCAGGTCGGTGGGCATGCCATCGGCAAATGGAATATCCAGGCTGTAGCCGACGCGGTGCCGACCATCGCGCTGACCGCCACGCCTTCGCCGACAGAACAGAAAGCCACCAAGTTCATTTTCAAAAGCAGCGATGACTACGGCATCGCCAAGGTGCGCGCCGTACTGACCCCGCAAAGGGGTCAAGGCAAGCCGTTGGTGGTGGAACTGCCACTGCCGGAATCCAACGCCAAGGCGATAGACCAGAACAGCTATGTCGATCTCACTGGCCATCCTTATGCTGGCCTGACGGTGACGGGTTATCTGGAAGCGCGCGACGCCATCGGCCAGACCGGCGTTAGCGCGCCTGTCGCCTTCAAACTGCCGGCGCGCGTGTTTACCGACTCCCTGGCCCGCGCACTGATCGAGCAACGCCAGCAACTGGCCACCAGCGATGCAGCCGGGCGCAAGATCATGCTTCTCACCCTGGATGCGCTGACCATCGCGCCAGAAAAATTCTACGAAGGCAAGAATGACATTTTCCTAGCACTGCGCAGAGCCTTCAATGGGGTCAAGAACGCCAAGACGGACTTAGATATCGCCCGCGTCGAGACCATTTTGTGGGAAACCGCTTTGAAGCTGGAGCGCGGCGGCCTGCTGTCGGCGGCCGAAGAACTGCGCAAGCTGCAGATCATGATCACCGCAGCGCTGGCTTCTGGCGCACCACAGGATGTGATCGACGAGCTTCTCAAGCGCTACAATGAGGCGATGCAAAAATACATGGCGTCGTTGGCGGCTAATCCGCCAGCACCAGGTGAACAGCAGCCCTTGCCGCCCGACGCCAAGACCATCGGACAGAATGATATCCAGACCATGCTGGACATGATCAAGAAACTGACCCAGGCCGGCGATCGGCAAAAGGCGGCGCAGTTGCTCGCCATGCTGCAATCCATGCTGGAAAACATGCGCATGTCCCAGGGCCAAAATGGCCAGGGCTCGCCGCAGAACAAGGCGCTGAACGAGAAGCTGCAGAAATACGGCAGCCTGATGGGCAAGCAGCGCGCCCTTCTGGACAAGACTTTCCGCCAGCGGCAGGGCCAGACCGATCCCAAGGATGGCGGGCCGCAGGGCCTGCAGAAGCAGCAGAACAAGCTGGAAAAGGAATTGCAGGATTCGCTGAAGGGCATGGACGGCAAGTCGGCGCAAAAACTGCGCGAAGCCGGCAAGGCGATGGGCGATGCCCAAAGCGCGCTGGGCAAAAAGGATTTGACCAACGCCGGCAGCTCGCAGAACCAGGCGCTGGATGCGCTGCGCCAGGGGGCGCAGGCGCTGGCCGATGAATCCCAACAAGGCCTGGGCAAGCAATCTGGCGGCCAGGATCCATTGGGCCGCGGCAATGCTCCGCTCGGTAATTCCGGGGTGAAGATTCCGGGCCCTGCCGATCTGGCGCGGGCGCGCGCGATATTGGAAGAACTGCGCCGGAGAGCCGCGCAGATGAATCGCTCTCAGCAGGAACGCGATTATCTGGATCGATTGCTGAAGGCGTTCTAACCCAGGACCTTTCCGATATAGGGCAGCCCGCGATAGCGCCCGGCATCGTCCATGCCATAGCCGATGACAAAATCGTTGCCGACGGGGAAGCCGACATAATCGGCCTTGGCCAGGGCATCGGGCCGCTGCTTGTCCAGCATCACCGCCACCTGCACGCTGGCCGCGCCCGCCGCATGGATCAGCGACACCGCCTTGGCGATGGTGCGACCGGCATCCAGCACGCCATCCACCACCAGCACATGGCGGCCGGCGATCTCTTCCGACGGTCCCGCGATCATGGAGATGGCGCTGGCCACCCGCTTGTCGCCGTACGAGCGCAGCCAGATCATCTCCACGTCCATCGCCGCGCCTTCCCAGGCCAGGGCGCGCAGCAAGTCGGCGGCAAAGACAAAGCCTCCCACCAGAACCGGCATCACGATATCGGGCACCAGCGGCGCCGATGCGATCTGGCGCGCCATCGCGCGCACCCGTTCCTGGATCTGTTCAGTGGAGAAAAGAACGTCTGGCGCCATCGCGGTTTACGGCCCCTCCTTGGCGAAACGCACTTCCAGGTGGCGCGCCGCGGCGGGTGGACTGGACAGCCGTGTCATGAAGGGAATTGACTGGCCCGGACCCAGCACCGTGGCGCTGGGCTTGAAGGTCCAATGATAAAGCTCGTGGTTACTGACATCGCTTAGGGTCACGCGCACCGTCTGCGGCACCGGCAGTTGGCGCGAGCCGGCATTGACGATCACACCCGACACCGCCAACACGACCTGCCGATCCTCGGTCTCGCGCTTGTAATCCACCTGGCGGAAATCGATGCCGCTGGCATTCACCTTCAGGCCCAGGCTGGAATAGAACCCGGCCGATTGTGGCCAGATCACCGCAATGTCCTGGCGATAGCGCACCGCCGACACCGCGATCAGCAGCACCACCATGATCAGCCCGGCCCAGCCCGCCACCACGGCCAGCTTGGGGCCCATGGGGCTGCGGGGCTCCGACGCCACCGCAGCCGGCGCTAAGGCCCGGGTGGGCGACGGATTGACCGGGAAAGGATCGGGCGCAGGCGCCTCAGTGGGGGGCGGCGCGGGTACCGTCTCGGCGGGGATTTCGGGGGCAGCTTCGGGCACAGCCTCGCCCTCGCCCGGCTGGTGCCAGCTATGGCCACATTTGGCGCAGCGGACCGTGCGTCCGACAGCCGGAAACTTCGCCCCGTCGACGGAATAGCGCGTGTCACACGAGGGACAGGTGAGAATCATGCCTGGCCTGTTGAACTATCAGCGGAAAATATGGGCCGGGGGCCATGACCGCAAGCGGCCTCACCGTTATGTTCGCCACATGGTTCGTTTTGAAAATGTCGGCATGCGCTATGGCTTGGGGCCCGAAGTGCTGCGCGATGTCAGTTTCTCGCTGGAGCCGGGGTCCTTCACCTTCCTGACCGGGCTGTCGGGGGCGGGCAAGACCACCCTGCTCAAGCTGATCTATGTTGCCGAGCCACCCAGCAGGGGCCTCATCACCCTGTTCGGGACCGAAATTGCCACCGCCAAGCGGCGCGACTTTCCGGCCATCCGCCGCCGCATCGGGGTGGTGTTCCAGGACTTCCGGCTGCTGGATCATCTGTCGGCCTTCGACAATGTCGCCTTGCCGCTGCGGCTGGCGGGCAAGCGGGTAAGCGAATTCACCCATGACGTCAGCGAGCTTCTGTCCTGGGTGGGGCTGGGCGACCGGATGCAGGCGCGCCCCGCAACCCTGTCGGGCGGCGAGCAGCAGCGCGTGGCCATCGCTCGCGCCGT
>JAPLPI010000087.1 GCA_026400305.1 Alphaproteobacteria bacterium
ACGCGGAAATGCACATCCTGGACGCTGCGAGGGAGTGGTGTGCGCGCAAAATTTTCCTCCCCGATATTGATACCCCCTACAAAGGCCACGGCACCGTCCACCACCAGCAGCTTGCGGTGATTGCGCATGTTGAGGAAGGGCATGCGCCAGGGCAGCCAGGTGTGCAGGAAGCGCGCCCCAAACACGCCGCCGCGCTTCATGCGATAATAAGTGGCCGGATAAAAATACCCCATCCCCACGCCATCCAGTAGCACCCGCACCCGCACGCCGCGCTGCGCCGCTTCGATCAGTGCGTCGGCGAATTCATTGCCGGCCACGTCGTTGCGGAAAATATAGGAGCTCATGGCGATGCAGGACTTCGCGCCCCGGATCGCCACCAGCATGGCCGCATAGGCCGCATCGCCGCCTTCCAGTATGTCCAGCGCATTGCCGCCCGTCAGCGGGCATTGGGTGACGGTTTCACTGACATCGGACAGCTTGACGATGTGGGGCGCGGCATCCGGCCGCACGGTGGCGCCCGGCAGCGCGTCTTCGCGGCCCATCCGCAGCTTCATGGCGCGCCGCGTCACCCGGTTGATGCCGAACATGTAGTATAAAAGGGAACCCAGAATCGGCGCCAGCCACACCAGGCCGATCCATCCCAGTGCGCCGCGCACGTCACTTTTCTTCAAAAGCACGTCGATGGTGACGAACACGCAAAGCAGCACATACAGCACGGCTGCCAGCTCTTGCGCCTGGGGCGAGGACCAAAGGGCTGCGGAAAATGAGAACATGGACCCCGGACCAATTTTTTCTTATGCTGGCAACACTATAGACGATTTGGATTGAAACCAGTTTCCGATTTGCTGGTTTAAACAAATTGGCGCCGAATTTCCCAAATCAATCTGCGGCCGGCCGGCTGCGTGTCGTGAGCTGGAATTTTCTACGCCGGGTCGGCGCCGGCGTCGAAGATGTCGCCAAACTGGTGAAATTGCATCATCCTGATCTTTCCTGCTGCAGGAATGCACCGAAGAGATCATGTGCCTGCCGACCCTGGTGGGCGGACATTTTTCCGTCATCCTATGCAGTCGCGCATCTATGGCCTGGCGGCATGGAGCCCGCATCCCTTTCCCCAGGCCACCGCCATTCGCCTGCCATACTCGATCCTGCCGGGCCGTGTGCCGCCGCGCCTGGCGCAGATCATCGCCTTCCACGGCATCACCATCGCCAATGTGCATCTCAGCCACGGCCAGTTCCTTAACCGCTTCCATCTGCGCCACTGCATGGAGCAGATGAGTGGTCCGGCCGCCATCATCGGCGATTTCAACGCCGTGGGCCCGGTGGGCTTCCAGGGCTTCTCCGATATCGGCTCGCGCCGCCGCACCCATCGTGCCGGCAATATCATCGCGGTGCGGTTGGACCGCTGCATCGCGCGCGGGCTGGAATGTTCGGCATCGGAAGTGTTGGACAAGGGCCCCAGCGACCATCATCCCATGGTGCTGGACATGAAAGTGCATCCCGCTTTCATGACACCGCCGATGGAAGAGCTGGGACTGATCGGCGTGGCTATATAAACAGGTGAGGGGCTTTGTTCAGGCGAAGCCGAAAGTTTGCCGCAAAGCGCGATCACCGGCTTGCCCTGGGCGCGGCCGCAAAGACCCTGAATCAATTTTCCTTGCGCGCTCTGGCCATCGAGATGGCCTTCGCCGGTGATGATCAGGTCGACCTTGGCCGCTGCCGCTTCAAATCCTGTCATGTCCAGCACCACCTCGATGCCGCGCCGCAACTGCGCCCCCAGGAACGTCACCGCGCCATAACCCAGCCCGCCGGCGGCGCCGGCGCCGGGCATCTGCGCCACGTCGCGGCCGATCTGCGCCTTCACCACATCGGCGATGTGCTTCAGGCCTTCGTCCAGTTCCGCCAGCACGGCATCGCTGCCGCCTTTCTGGCGGCCATAGATCCAGGCCGCGCCGGTCGGCCCGAACAGCGGATTGGTCACATCGCACAGAACGTCCATCGTCTCGAACGGCGGCTCGGTCGACACCAGCCGCACAATATCCTGCAGGTGTCCGCCGTCCGGCGTCACCGGCTGGTTGTTGGCATCCAGAAAGCTCCAGCCCAGCGCCGCCGCCGCGCCGACGCCCGCATCATTGGTGGCGCTGCCGCCGATGGCCAGCAGCGCGCGCCTGGCCCCGCGCGCGCGGGCGTCCGCTAGAAGCTGGCCGGTGCCGTAAGTGGATGTCAGCCGTGGATCGCGTTCGTCCTGGGTGAGAAGTTGCAGGCCCGAGGCGCGCGCCATTTCCACCACTGCGGTGACGCCGTCGGCCGACAGGCCGTAACGCGCCATAACCATGCGCCCCAGCGGATCGCAGGCCTTGATGTCGATCCAGCCCAGCTTCAGCGCCTGGCCCAGCACGTCCAGCAGGCCTTCGCCGCCGTCGGACAGGGGCATTTCGGTGATCGCCGCTCCGGGATGGCCTTTGCGTAATCCAGCGGCGATGGCGCGGCACACCGCATCTGCGGGCAGGGCGTCCTTGAAGGAGTCGCAGGCGACCAGAATGTTCATGCCAATGAGCGCAATCCGGGAAACTGAATGGATTGTCGGGAAAATTGCGCGACAATCAAGATTCAAAAGCTCAATCCAATTTGGATCGAGCTTTGATACATGATTTGATACCGCCATGAAATTCCGCATCGCCGCAATTCTGGCCATGACTGTCCTGCTCGGCGGGCAAAACCCGCTGGACAAGGTTCAGGACCGCAGTTTCACCGAATGCCCCGAATGTCCCCAGATGGTGGGTATTCCGGCGGGCAAATTCCTGATGGGCAGCCCGGCACATGAGCCGGGCCGCTTCGATTCCGAAGGCCCCCAGCATGTGGTGACGGTAAAGGCCTTTGCCCTGGGCAAGTACCCGGTCACCAGCGAGAAGTTTCTGGGCTTCCTCAATGCCACCGGCTACCGGCCGCAGCCCTGCAATCCGCTGCTGGGCCTGGGCTGGAGGCAACTGCAACGGGGCCAGGCGGCTACCCCCACCGATGTCGAGCCGCCGCGCTGGCCGGCGGTGTGCCTGGACTGGAAGGATGCCGAAGCCTTTATCGCCTGGATCAATACAAAAGCGCGCGCCGCCCATCCGGAGATTGGTGCGCGCAATCCCTACCGCCTGCCCAGCGAGGCGGAATGGGAATATGCGGCGCGGGCCGGCACCACCACGGCGCGCTGGTGGGGCGAGACTATCGGCGGCGGCCATGCCAACTGCAATGGCTGCGGTAGCGAATGGGCCAACAAGCTGCTGGGGGCGGTGGACAAGTTCGAAGCCAACGGCTTTGGCCTGTCGGGCATGCTCGGCAATGCCTGGGAGTGGACCGCCGATTGCTGGCATCCCAGTTATGTTGGCGCGCCTGCGGACGGCCGCGCCTGGACCGATGGTTTCTGCATCCGCCATGCCATTCGCGGCGGCGCATGGAACAACATTCCCATCTTTGTGCGCAGCGCCGCCCGGGTGGCGGCGGCACAGAATGGCGCCGACCAAGACTATGACTATTCCACCCTGACTGGATTTCGCGTGGCGCGCGATTTGCCCTGACGTCCGGGCTTTCCCGTTTCCTCTCGTTTCGCTATCCTGTCGCGATACCGGTTCTGCTCAGAATGCCGGTCGCTGGAGGATGAAAATTGCGCGCGTCATCGAAAATGAAGTCGATCGGATTGGCTATTTGCGGGCTCCTGGTCTGCCTTGTGGGCAGCGTTGCGGCCCAGCCTTTGCCTGATGCGAAGACCTATGCGACCAATCCGGCACTTCTCATCGACGCCTACCGCCATGTGGAGGTGTCCTCCGTCTCGGATGCGCTGGAACAGCTTTACAACAAACGCTCTTTCATGTCGCATAAGGTCCATGCGATTTCCGACGGCAAGTTCGCCGGATTTGCAGTGACGGTTCAGATGGACAAGGCGGAGGGCAGTGCGCCATCCGCCGTGGTGCCCATGCAGGTTGTGCTGGATGCGGCGCCCCCGGGCTCGATCTATGTGATGGCCGTCCAGGATGGCGATGACATTGCGGGCATTGGCGGGCTGATGGCCACGGCAATGAACGCGCGGGGCTTTTCCGGCGCGGTGATCGACGGTGGCGTGCGCGACATTTCGTATCTCAAGAAGATCGCATTTCCCGTCTATGCCACGGGTATCGTGCCGTCGACTTCGGTGGGGCATTACAAGGCGACGGGAAATGTGCCTGTGACCGTTGGCGGTGTCCGAGTCACCCCGGGTGATGTGATCGTGGCGGATGCCGATGGCGTGGTGGTGATCCCAAAAGACATTGCTGCCGAAACTCTGGTCAAGGCGCAGGCGCTGGATCAGACCGAGCATTCCATGTACGGCTACATCGAAAAGCTTCGCTCCCTTCAGGAAGCAGTCAACCGCTTCGGCCGCCTGTAAAGCCTGTCGCTGGAACCAACTCAACCAGCGGCAAGCGGAACTGCCACGATCGATGTCACAATTCTGACCTCGGGCAGGATCAACATCATGCGCGTGTTGGGGAACCTTTATCGCCTCCGGCGCGGAAAGTCCTGCAACCCTGAAAAACGAGGGTTATAAAATTATTAATTGAAGTGGTTGGGCATCAAGGATTTCGGTATGGGGTGAAGTGCGCGGTTAGTGTCAGCGCAGAACGGCCTTGGGATCCAGGCTGATCGTCAGGACTTGTGTCTTTTCATAACGCATACCGGGTATCTGGATGGGCGAGGCTAGCAGGGCCGCATCGCGCGCCGACAGCGCCATGTTGCGGAAAGGCTTGTCGGCCTGGAAGCGCTGCTGGTCTACGATGATGACATCGTCGATCACCCCACTTTTGAGCAGCCTGATGCGCACCAGCACCGGCATGTTGCGCGCCCCGGCAATGGACAGGTCCGGCAGCCAGCGCCTCAGGATTTGCGCCCGGATGAAATCCTTCAGGGCATAATTGCCTTCGCCGCTGCCGTCACCGGCGCCGCCCGGCGCGGCGCTGTTGTCGGCATTGGGCAGGGCGATGTCGTTGCTCTTTAGTTGCGCCAGCGCCCGCAGCTTTGCCGACAGTTCATCTTCGGGTTCTCTCGTGCCTTGCGGG
>JAPLPI010000095.1 GCA_026400305.1 Alphaproteobacteria bacterium
CCGGCAACTTCAACGGCCGCTATATCCATTACGGCATTCGCGAGCATGGCATGTGCGCGGCCATGAACGGCATGGCGCTGCATGGCGGTATCATTCCTTACGGCGGAACCTTCATGGTGTTTTCCGATTACTGCCGTCCCTCCATCCGCCTCGCCGCCCTGATGGGTATCCGCGTGGTGTTTGTTATGACCCATGACTCCATCGGCGTGGGCGAAGACGGCCCAACCCATCAGCCGGTCGAGCATCTGGCCGCGCTGCGCGCGATCCCCGATCTTCTGGTCATGCGCCCCGCCGACGGCGTGGAAACCGCCGAATGCTGGGATCTGGCGCTGAAGAACGATAAGCGCCCCAGCCTGATCGCCTTCTCGCGCCAGGATGTGCCCACGGTGCGCGACTATCACACCAGCGAGAACCTGTCGGCCAGGGGCGCCTATGAACTGATCGGCGATGCCGATGCCAAGGTCACCTTCTTGGCCACCGGCACCGAAGTCAGCCTGGCGGTCGAAGCCCGTGTGAAGCTGGCCGCCGAAGGCATCTCGTCGCGCGTCGTATCGATGCCGTGCTGGAAGCTTTTTGAAGAACAGAGCGAAGGCTATCGCCGCGAGGTCCTCGGCCCCGGCACCGTCAAGGTCGCCATCGAGGCGGGCGTGCGCGTAGGCTGGGACCGTTATATCGGTTCCGACCTGCTGGGTGACGGCGGCGCCTTTATCGGCATGAAAAGTTTCGGCACCAGCGGCCCCTATAAGGACGTCTATGCCAAGTTCGGCATTACCGCCGACGCCGCGGTCGCTGCGGCGAAGAAACTTCTCAAGTAATTCAGGAGAACGACATGGCTTTACGTGTTGCAATCAACGGCTTTGGTCGCATCGGCCGCCTGGTCCTGCGGGCCATCGTGGAATCGGGCCGCCGCGATATCGAAGTCGTGGCCGTCAATGATCTGGGCTCTATCGAAACCAACGCCCATCTGCTGCGCTATGACAGCGTGCATGGCCGCTTCCCAGCCCAAGTGAGCGTGGACGGCGAGTTCATGATCGCCGCCGGCCACAAGATGAAGGTGACCGCGATCAAAAACCCGACCGAGCTTCCGCACAAGGAACTGGACGTGGACATCGCGCTGGAATGCACCGGCATCTTCACGGCGCGCGACAAGGCCGCGCTGCACCTGCAAGCCGGCGCCAAGCGCGTGCTGATTTCTGCACCCGGCGAGAATGCCGACCTGACCGTCGTCTATGGCGTCAACCATGACAAGCTGACCAAGGACATGCTGATCGTGTCCAACGCCAGCTGCACCACCAACTGCCTGGTGCCGGTGGCCAAGGTGCTGAACGATGCCGTCGGCATTGAACGCGGTATGATGACTACCATTCACAGCTACACCAACGACCAGCCGTCGCTGGACCAGATGCACAAGGACCTGTACCGCGCCCGCGCCGCGGCGCTGTCGATGATCCCCACCTCCACCGGCGCGGCCAAGGCCGTCGGCCTGGTGCTGCCCGAGTTGAAGGGCAAGCTGGACGGCGTGTCGGTGCGCGTGCCGACCCCAAACGTTTCGCTGGTAGATTTGAAGTTCATCGCCAAAAAGACGACCAGCGCTCAGGAGATCAACGACGCGATTAAGGGCGCCGCACTGGGCCCGCTTAAGGGCATCCTGGACGTGGTGCACGACAAACTGGTGTCGGTCGACTTCAACCACAATCCGGCCTCGTCCAGCTTCGCACTGGACCAGACCAAGGTGATGGACGGCACCTTCGTGTCGATCATGACCTGGTACGACAATGAATGGGGCTTCTCCAACCGCATGGCCGACACGGCCATGGCGATGGGAAAACTCATCTGATGGACTTCCGGACGCTCGATGACCTGGACGTGAAGGGAAAGCGCGTGCTGGTACGTGCCGACTTGAACGTGCCAGTCAAGGGTGGCGTCGTCACGGACGCCACCCGCGTCACGCGTCAGGCACCCACGATCAAGGAACTGGCCGACAAGGGCGCGCATGTGATCGTGATCAGCCATTTCGACCGGCCCAAGGGCAAGGTCGTGCCGTCCATGTCGTTGCAGGTTCTAGTGGCACCCCTGTCCGAGGCCGTGGGCCGCAAGGTCGCATTCGCGAATGATTGCATTGGGCCGAAAGCGGAAGCAGCCGTCGCCGCGCTCAACGACGGCGATGTGCTGCTGCTGGAAAACACCCGCTTCCACAAGGGCGAAGAAGACAATGACGCGGGCATGGCCAAAGAGCTGGCCGCGCTGGGCGACATCTTCGTCAATGACGCCTTCAGCGCCGCGCACCGCGCCCATGCTTCCACCGAAGGCGTAGCGCATCTTCTGCCCAATGCGGCCGGCCGCTCCATGCAGGCTGAGCTGAGCCATCTGGAAAAAGCGCTGAGCAACCCCAAGCGCCCGCTGCTGGCGGTGATCGGCGGCGCCAAGGTCTCCACCAAGATCGCATTGCTGGAAAATCTGGTGGCGCGCGTCGAGACACTGGTGATCGGCGGCGCCATGGCCAACACCTTTCTGGCCGCCGAAGGCGTGAAGGTCGGCAAATCGCTCTACGAGCCCGATCACATGGAAACCGCGCGCAAGATCATCCATGCCGCCAATGAAGCCGGCGCCGCTATCCTGCTGCCCACCGACGTGGTGGTGACGAAAGAATTCAAGGTCGGTGCCGCCCATCGCACCTGCCCGGTGTCGGACATTGCGGCAGACGAGATGGTGCTGGATGTCGGTCCCGACTCCATCAAAGCCTTCGAAAACCGCCTCGCCGGCACCCGCACACTGGTATGGAACGGCCCCTTCGGCGCGTTCGAGACCCAGCCCTTCGACGCCGGTACGGTCGCCGCAGCCAGGGCCGTGGCCGATGCAACAAAAAAGAGGCAACTGTTGAGCGTGGCGGGCGGCGGCGATACCGTCGCAGCCTTGACCCATGCTGGCGTGGAAGACGACTTCACCTATGTCTCGACCGCGGGCGGAGCCTTCCTGGAATGGCTGGAAGGCAAGAGCCTTCCCGGCGTAGACGCATTGACTGGTAAATAAGGGCGGCAAACAGAGAGTGACGATGAACCTGGATGAACTGAACAAGATCGCCAACAAGATGGTCGCGCCCGGCAAGGGCATCCTGGCGGCCGATGAATCCACCGGTACCATCCAGAAGCGCTTTGACAAAATCGGCGTGAAAAACAATGAGGACAATCGCCGCGACTATCGCGAGCTGTTGTTCCGCACCGACACGGCGATGAAGCAGCATATCGGCGGCGTCATCCTGTTCGACGAGACCATTCGCCAGAAGGCCAAGGACGGCACGCCCCTAGTCAAGCTGATCGAAGCGGCGGGCTCGGTCCCCGGTATCAAGGTGGACAAGGGCGCCAAGCCGCTGGCCGGTGCGGCGGACGGCGATACCATCACCGAAGGCCTGGACGGGCTGCGCGAACGCTTTGTCGAATATCACAAGCTGGGCGCGCGCTTTGCCAAGTGGCGCGGCGTTTACGAGATCGGCGCGGGCGGCAACGGCATGCCCACCACCAGCCACAATGCCACCCATGCCAATGCGCATGCCCTGGCCCGCTATGCGGCGATGGCGCAGGAAAACGGCATCGTGCCGATCGTCGAGCCGGAACTTCTGATGGACGGCGCGCACACCATCGAGTCCTGCGAAGGCACCACCGAATGGATCCTGAAGGAAGTCTTCCAAGAGCTGTATTTTGCCAATGTGAAGCTGGAAGGCATGATCCTGAAGCCCAACATGGTGGTGCCTGGTAAGAAGTGCCCCAAGCAAAACAGTATCGAGGAAGTTGCCGAGCGCACCATCAAGGTTCTGAAGCGCTGCGTGCCGGGCGCGGTGCCGGGCATCGCCTTCCTGTCGGGCGGCCAGTCGGACGAGGAAGCCACTGCGCATCTGTCCACCATGAACGCCATCGGCAACTTGCCCTGGGCGCTGACTTTCTCCTATGGCCGCGCCCTGCAGGCCGCGCCGCAGGCCGCCTGGTCGGGCAAGGCAGAAAATGTCGCCGCCGGACAGGCCGCTTTCGCCCATCGCGCCGCCATGAACAGCCTGGCGTCCCTGGGCAAGTGGACCCAAGCAGCCGAAAAGAAAGCGACTTGAGCGACTGCAGACTTTATCTGATTTCGCCGCCGAAGCTCTCGGCGACGAATTTTTTGGGTCCGCTGCAGGAAGCGTTGGCCGACAGCGATGTCGCGTCTTTCCAGCTGCGCCTAAAAGATGTCAGCGACGACGAGATCCGCCGCGCCACCGACACGCTGCGTCCCATCGTGCAGGCCGCCGGCACCGCCTTTATTCTCAATGACCGCCCTGACCTGGCCGCCGAACTGGGCTGCGACGGCGTGCATGTCGGCCAGGAAGACGCCTCGTACGACCAGGCGCGCGCCGCCCTGCCAAACGGCATTGTCGGCGTCACCTGCCATGACAGCCGGCACCTGGCGATGGAAGCGGCGGAAGCCGGCGCCGACTATGTCGCCTTCGGCGCTTTCTTTCCCACCCGGACAAAAGAGCCCAGGACCCAGGCCGATATCGAATTACTTCGCTGGTGGGGCAAGATGATGGTGGTCCCGTGCGTCGCCATCGGTGGCATCACGGTCCAGAACGCTCCGGCGCTGGTCGCGGCAGGCGCCGACTTCCTCGCCGTCGCTGCCGGAGTGTGGGAGCATGGCGAAGGCCCGCGCGAGGCGGTGCGCCAGTTCAACGCGCTGTTCGCATGATTGCCAAGCACCAATGAGAGAGAGGCTGCTCGGCTTCACCTTCCTGGGCGTGCTGGTCGCCTATGCCGTCAATCTCGCCGCGGACTGGGTCCATGCCCGCCTCTTCGCGGAGTCCCTCTGGTTCCAGGCCCATTGGTACATCCCCTTCGTGACCGTGCCCGTGACCGCGCTGCTAGCCCTTGGCTTCGCCTGCGGCCTGTTTCGGCCATCCGGCCCGCGCTGGGCCGATGGCATGGCCCTTATGGTTATTGCCCTGCTGGTCTACTGCACCCTGGGCGCGGGCTATTCCTGCTGGCATTACTGCTTCTAGACTGGTATCACCCGCCCGCTCTTTGAACCTGCTAAACCTTCACCAACGCCCCCAGGAGGGGCGCATCCCCCATGTCCAAGATCACCGGCAACGAAATCAGTCCCGGCACCCTGATCAACTACGAAGGCGGCCTGTGGATCGCGGTGAAGACCGTCAAGGTCAAGCCTGGCAAGGGCGGCGCCTACAATCAGGTCGAACTCAAGAACATAACCACCGGCACCAAGCTGAACCAGCGCTTCCGCTCCGACGAAGCGGTGGACGAAGCCATCCTGGACAAGAAGGACTTCCAGTTCCTCTACGCCAATGACGACATGCTAACCTTCATGGATATGGAGAATTACGAGCAGATCGAACTGGCGGTGGATTTTGTCGGCGAAGACCAGGCCAAGTTCCTGCAGGACGGGATGAAGACCCTCGTGAACCTGTACGAAGGCCGGCCCATCGGCATCAAGCTGCCGGTGCAAGTCACTTTGCTGGTGGCCGAGGCCGATCCGGTGATGAAGGGCGGCACCGCCGCCCCGTCCTACAAGACCGCCGTGCTGGAAAATGGCCTGAAGCTCCAGGTGCCGCCCTTCATCGGCGCGGGCGAGAAAATCATCGTCGCCACCGAAGACGGCTCCTATGTGCGCAGGGCGGACTAGCCATGGCCTATATCTCCCCTGCCCTGAATGTGATGGTCGCCGCCGCCCGCAAGGCTGGCCGCCCGCTGGTCCGCGACTTCAATGAGCTGGAAAATCTCCAGATCTCGATGAAGGGCCCAGCCGACTTCGTCACCTCTGCCGACAAGCGCACCGAAAAAATCCTAATCGAAGAATTGTCCAAGGCCCGTCCCGGCTATGGCTTTTTGGGCGAGGAAGGCGGCGCGATCCAGGGCGCCGACAAGACCCACCGCTTTATCATCGATCCGATCGACGGCACCACCAACTTCATGCACGGCATTCCGCACTTCGCCATCTCCATTGGTCTGGAGCGGGAAGGCCAGATGGTATCGGGCGTGATCTACAATCCCGTCACCGACGATCTCTACACCGCCGAGAAGGGCCATGGCGCCTATCTCAACAACAAGCGGTTGCGCGTCGCCGCCCGCAAGGAGCTGGCGCCGTCGGTGATCGCCACCGGCTTGCCCTTCCTGGGAAAGGAAGGTCATGCCCGCGCCGCCGCCGAAATGGCCGAGGTTATGAACGTCACCGCCGGCATCCGCCGCTTCGGTTCAGCATCGCTGGATCTGGCCTATGTCGCGGCCGGTCGTTTCGACGGCTTCTGGGAACACAGCCTCCAATCCTGGGACATCGCGGCGGGCATCGTGCTGGTGCGCGAGGCGGGCGGCATGATCACCGACCTGCGCGGCGGTGCCGAGATGCTGACCCAGGGCACGGTGCTGGCGGCCAACGAAAACCTGCATCCGCAGCGTCTCAAGCTGCTGAAGGCCACCAAGGCGTCGGCGTAAGCCGGAGCGGCTTTCAAAAAGCGCCTGCCTAATCGCGCGCCGGTTGTCCGCCGCCCAGCGCCTTGT
>JAPLPI010000269.1 GCA_026400305.1 Alphaproteobacteria bacterium
ATGCTGGCGCATTTCGAAGGCTATACCGACGTGGTGGGCGATCATCCGCTGAACCTGGCCTCCACACAGCTTGCCACCAACGCCTACATGCTGACGCATGAGAAGAAGTACAAGGACTGGGTGCTGGGCTATTGCGATGCCTGGGCGCAGCGCGCGCGCGACAATGGCGGCATCATTCCCTCCAACATCGGCCTGGACGGCAAGATCGGCGGCGCCACCGACGGCAAATGGTATGGCGGCGCCTATGGCTGGGGCTTCAGCCCCATCGTGCCAATGACCGGCAAGCAGGCCGACCGCAACCGCGTGCCGTGGTGCATCAACGGCTTCATGAACGCGTACCTGCTGTCGCGCGGTGAGGATAAGTATCTCGACGTGTGGCGCAAGACCGCCGACAAGTTCGACGCCGCTGCCAGGACCATCGACGGCAAGCTGTCCACACCGACCATGTTCGGCGACCAGGGTTTCTACAGCTTCAAGCCCGGCAAGTACCGGCTGAACTTCCTGGAAATCTATGCCCTGTCCATGAAGCCGTCCGACCGCGCCCGCTGCGAGGACACCGAATGGTACGACTATCTGGAAGGCAGGAATCCCGGCTATCCGGTCAAGGCGCTGCGCGCAGGGCTCGCGCGCATCCGCCAGCGGATGGAAACCGTGGACAGCGATTCCACCTCGCCCGACATGCGGCTGGCGGACTCGGCGCTGGAATATAATCCCGCCTCCATCACCGCCTTGACCCAGCTGATGGAAGGCGGCCTGTACCTGCAGCATGGCAGCTGGGCCCGCACCTCGCCCAACCAGGGCGGCACCTTGCTGTTCAGCCGCCTGCGCTATTTCGATCCGGCGCGCCGCCGCGCCGGCCTGCCGCAGGACGTGGCGGCGCTGGTGGACAGCTGGGGTCCCGACCATGTCAGCGTCACCCTGGTCAATATCAACCCCAGCACGGCGCGCAGCGTGATCATCCAGGGCGGCGCTTACGGCGAACACCAGATCGCTTCGGTGGCGCAAGGGACCGAAACCACCCCGGTGGACGGCGCCAGCTTCCCGGTCCGTCTGGCGCCGGGGGCAGGTGCGAAGCTGACCATCAGGATGAAGCGCTTCGCCAACGACCCGACCCTGTCCTTCCCCTGGGAAAGCACCGTGGCAGACCTTGGCAACCCCCCCGATATCGCCAAGTATAGGCGCAAGAGCGGCGGCGCCCAGTAGGCAGCCGTCCGCCGGGTAAGGGGACGTCATGCGCTGGATCTGTCTGGCAGCCATTCTGGCTGTTTCGACCACTGCCACTTTGTTGTTGGCCGCTCCGGCTCCCGCCTACGCGACTGCAGCGGAGATCCGCGTCATCAGCCCCGGCGTCATCTCCAATTCCGGCCTGACCGAGGTTGCCGTCGCCTTCGAGAAGAAGACCGGCGTCAAGGTCACCATCGTGGTGGACGGCATGGGCACCATCATGAACGACATCCGCACCAAGGATCCGGCCGCTGATGTGGTGATGCTGCCCATGGACCTGATGGGTACGATGGTCCTGTCGGGCGCTGTCGCCGATTTCACCCCGCTGGGCCGGGCCGAGATCGGGCTGTTCAAGACGCCCGATGCCCCCCGCCCCGACATTACGACGGTCCCGAAACTGATCGCGGTGCTGAAAGGCGCTTCGTCGGTACTCTATTCCGATCCGGTGTCGGGCAGCATGCAGGCGGGCATGAGCGACAAGCTGCTCAAGCGGCCGGACTTCGCCGGCATAAAGGGCGTGCCGGTCAAAGGCGATGCCGAGCCGGCGCTGAAGCGCGGCGAAGGCGACGCCAATGCTTTGGGGTTGGGACTTATTCACGTGGCCCACAATCCCACCAACACCGAAACCGGCAGCCCCTGGCTGGTCGGAGAATTGCCCGCCGAGCTGGGCATGCACATGGACATGGCCACGGGTGCTTCCACCCGTGCCGCTGACAAGACCAATGCCGCCGCCTTCATCCAGTTCGCGATCTCCCATGAGATGCGGAATGTGTGGAAGGCCAAGGGCATTGCCCGTTACTGAACGTCAAAGAGGAAACGCCATGAAGAAAATTGCCATCATCACCGCAGCCATGCTGCTGTCGGCCGCCGCCTGGGCGCAGACCGCCCCCAAGCAGCAGCCCGAACCGCCCGGCCCGGTCCCGATCCCCGCCGCGCCGCAGCTGCCCTATCACTTCGACACCCAGATCACGGGCGCCAATGGCGAGCAGTTCGGCAATGTGTCTGCCGTGGCGCTGCGCCCCAACGGCAACCTGCTGGTGTTCAACCGCAACCCCGCCATCATGATGGTGGAATATGATCCCACCGGCACCAAGCAGCTGCGTGTGTTCAATCCCATCATCGCCATGAACCCCCATGCCCTGCGCGTGGACCCCCACGGCAACATCTGGGTGAGCGACAGCTTCCTGAACGTGATCTTCAAGCTCAATCCGAACGGCGATGTGATCAGGATGTTCGGCGTACGCGGCGAGAACGCCGCCTGGGACGACACCAAGTGGAACGGCATGTTCAACCAGCCGCTCGATATCGCCTTCGACAAGGACGACAATTTCTACGTGGTGCAGAGCCATGGCGGCACCTCGCCGCCCGCGGACTGCACCTTCTGCGCCACCTATGACATTCCCCAGGTGCGCAATTCCAAGCCGCGCGGCGTGTTCGTGCATCCCCCGGCCATTCCCGGCGGCGACCCGCGCGTCATGAAGTTCGACAAGGACGGCAAGTTCCTGGCCAGCGCCAGTCTGGCCCATGCCGATGGCTTGCTGCCGGTGATCCACTCCGTCGTGGTCGCGCCCAATGGGGATATCTGGGTGGGCGACCGCGCCTCCACCAAGATCGTGGTCTATGACAAGGACCTCAAGCCCAAGAGCGAAATCCAGGTCGGCAACCTGACCTGCGGCTTCTACAAGGACGCCACTGGCCAGTTGTGGATGTCCACCGGCCGCCACGGAATGGTGCTGAAGATGGGCTGGGACGGAAAGGTCCAGGGCTGGTTCGGCAAGCATGGCGACGTGCGCGACAGCCATGATGTCGGCGAAGGCCATTACATGGCCGTGTCCAAGGACCAAAAGATGATCTTCATGTCGGACTCGGTCCTCGCCAAGGTCCACCGCATCGTCCACAACTAGGCCCAGCAAGAAATGAAAAAGGGCGGCACCAGTGCCGCCCTTTTTATGCCTGGGGCTTGGGGCGCGGATTCTTGCCCTTGTAGCCACCACCGGGCTTGCCGAACTTCTTCTTGAAGCCGGGCTTGTGCGGCGGGGTATCGCCGGGCGCAGCGCCATGGGCGATCTTTTCGCGGGGCCTGTCATCACGGACCTCGCGCGCATGCGCGGTGGTTTCGCCGGTCTGGTCCAGCGCGGGCGAGATGCGCACGCCGCCCTTCTTGCGCTCGCTGACCAGGATGGTGAATTTCGGCGCCGCTTCGGGCGCCACCTGGAACAGGGTTTCCATCTCGAACACGCGGATGGCGCCGATGTCCTTCTTGGTCAGTTCGCCCTGGCGGCAGATTTCCGGCAGCAGCCATTTGGGATCGGCGTTGCGTTCGCGGCCCACATTCAGGCGGAACCAGACACCGTTTTCCATCTGGCCCGGCGCGGCGCCGCGTTCATGGGTGCGCGGATGCTGCGGGCCTTCCGTACGATTGGGCCGGGGCCGTTCCTCGCGCGGAGCTCGATCTTCACGGGGCCTATCTTCCCGCGGCTTGAATTCGTGCTTTTCGCGCGGACCATTCTGGCGGGCCTTGTGATCCTTGGGAGGCCGGCTGTCGCGTTGAAACGGCTCGTCTTCGATCTCTTCGGGCGCCGGCAATCCGGCGCGATACATTTTCACAAATGCTGCCGCCAGCTCGCGCGGACCGTGGCTCTTGAGCAGCTCATCGGCCATCGCCAGATCGTCTTCGGTACCCGGCTCCACCAGCAGCGGATTCTTCAGCAGCCGCTCATGATCGACCTTGCGGATATCATCGGCCGAAGGCGCATTGCCCCAGGTCGCCTGGACGCGGGCGCGATCCAGCATTTCCTCGGCGCGGCGGCGGCGGGCCGGCGGCACCAGCAAGACACTGACACCCTTCTTGCCGGCGCGCCCCGTGCGGCCGCTGCGATGCTGCAGCACCTGGGCATCGTTGGGCAGGTCGGCATGGATGACAAGGCTGAGGCTGGGAAGGTCGATGCCGCGCGCCGCCACGTCGGTGGCGACGCAGACCCGGGCGCGGCCATCGCGCAGCGCCTGCAGCGCATGGTTGCGCTCGCTCTGCGACAGCTCGCCCGACAGCGCCACGCAGGCAAAGCCGCGCTCGGTCAGTTGGGCTTCCATGTGGCGCACGGCGTTTCGGGTGTTGCAGAACACCAGCGCGCTGGGCGGGTCCATGAAGCGCAGCAGGTTGACCACCGCGCGTTCGATCTTGTTGCCGGCGATGCGGATGGCGCGATATTCGATATCGGCATGACCTGCCACATCGCTGCGGGTGGCGATGCGCAGCGCATCCTTCTGATAGTGCTGCGCCAGGGTGACGATGGCCTTGGGCAAGGTCGCCGAGAACAGCAAAGTACGCCGTTCCGCCGGCGTGGTCTCCAGGATGAACTGCAGGTCTTCGCGAAAGCCCATGTCGAGCATCTCGTCGGCTTCGTCCAGCACCGCCGCCTTCAGCGCGGACACTTTCAGGGCACGGCGTTCCAGATGATCGCGCAGGCGCCCCGGCGTGCCCACCACGATATGGGCGCCCCGCGCCAGCTCGCGCCGCTCCGCGCCCGCGTCCATACCGCCGACGCAGGAGACAATCCGTGCGCCCGCATAATGATAAAGCCAGCTGAGTTCGCGCTGCACCTGCATCGCCAGTTCGCGCGTCGGCGCGATGATCAGCGCCAGGGGATCGCCGGCCGGGCCCATCGACTGGGCGCCTTCCAGAATCGTGTCGGCCAGCGCCAGGCCAAAGGCGATGGTCTTGCCCGAACCGGTCTGGGCGGAGACCAGCAGGTCTCGGCCCTCCGCCTCCTCGGTCACCACCGCCATCTGCACGGGCGTAGCGTCCTTGTAGTCGCGCTCGCTGAGGGCGCGGGACAAAGCAGGATGGGTGGTGGGGAAGGTCAAAAGGAACTTTCAGGGGCAAATTTCGCCCTCTCTTTATCCCGAAACCCCAAAAAAGATAGAGAATCCCGAAATCAAAGCTTCATACCGCCCATGCGCGCCATCATTTGCCGGTCTTTATTGTCCTGCATCAGCATGGTCAGGCCGGAAATGGTGGCAAAACCCAGGCTGCCGGGCATGCCGGTGTTGGGATCAGCCTCGATCTTCGAATAGCTCTCGCTAGCCACTTTTTCCCATTTCCCGGCCGGTTTCTTGATCTCGACCTGCGCGACGGTGGCCTTCAGCACAAGCCGCACTATG
>JAPLPI010000032.1 GCA_026400305.1 Alphaproteobacteria bacterium
CATGGCCGATGCCGATGGCGGTCAGCTCCACGCCGGAGCGGGTTTCGATTTCCTCGATCACCCGGCGCAGATGTTGTTCCAGATAATTGCCGGCATTCACCGACAGGGTTGAATCGTCCACCGGCGCGCCGTCCGAGATCACCATCAGGATCTTGCGCTGTTCGGGGCGGGCGATGATGCGGTTGTGGGCCCAGGTCAGGGCCTCGCCATCGATATTCTCCTTCAGCAGGCCCTCGCGCATCATCAGGCCCAGGTTGCGCTTGGACCGCCGCCACGGCTCGGCCGCCGACTTGTAAATGATATGGCGCAGATCGTTCAGGCGGCCTGGCTGGGGCGGCTTGCCCGCGGCCAACCATTTTTCGCGCGCCTGTCCGCCCTTCCAGGCGCGAGTAGTGAAGCCCAATATCTCGGTTTTGACTCCGACGCGTTCGAGCGTGCGGCCCAATATGTCGGCACACATCGCCGCCACCATGATTGGGCGCCCGCGCATGGAGCCGGAATTATCCAGCAACAAGGTCACGCAGGTATCGCGGAAGGTGGTGTCCTTCTCGCGCTTGAAGGACAAGGGATACATGGGATCGATGATGATGCGCGGCAGGCGCGATGCATCCAGCATGCCTTCTTCCAGGTCATATTCCCAATGGCGGTTCTGCTGCGCCAGCAACAGCCGCTGCAGCTTGTTGGCTAGGCGCGATACCACGCCCTGCATGGAGGACAGCTGCTGGTCCAGGAAGGAGCGCAGCCGCGCCAGTTCCTCGGCCTCGCACAGATCGGCGGCGGCGATTTCCTCGTCATATTCGGCGGTGAAGACCTTGTAGCCCCATGTGTCCTGGTGGGAAAAGGCCGCTTCGTTGCGGTTTGCCTTGGCGCCGTCTTCCGGCTCGTTGGCGTCGGACAGGTTTTCAGATTGCTCGGAGGCCGCGTCGGTTTCCACCAGTTCGCCGTCTTCGGCGTCGGCGGCGGATCCGGTGGTGGCGCTTTCGCCATCCTGCTGGGCGTCGCTGTCATCGCCTTTGTCTTCCTGGCCTTCGGGATTTTCGCCCTCGGCGTCTTCGTCGGACTGGGTGTCGCTGTCGCTCTGCTCACCCAGCGACAAATGATTGAGCATGGAGCGGGTTAGCCTGGCGAAGGCTTGCTGGTCGCGCAACGCACCGGCCAGTTTTCCCAAGTCCGCGCCAGCCTTGCTTTCAATGAAAGGTCGCCACAGATCCACCGCGCCCGACACCGATGCCGGCGGTTTCTGGCCCGTCAGCGTTTCACGCACCAGCAGACCCAATACATCGGCCAGCGGTGCTTCGTCTTTCACCCGCGCCTTGCCCAGGCCACGATTCAGCAGCCGCTGTTCCAGCCCGGAGGCCAGGTTGGCGGCGACGCCCTTCATGGCTAGCGAGCCGATGGCTTCGACGCGGGCCTGTTCGGCGGCTTCGAACACCGCGGCCCCGTCGGGCGAAGCGGGGCGGAAACGGTTGTTCACTTTCTCGTCGTGATAGGCCTTGCGCAGGGCATAGGCATCGCCGGTGCAGCGCACCAGGGCGATGTCGGCCGCGGACAGGTTGCGGTGGGGCGAGGGCAGGCGGGCCTTGAGGCCTTTGAGTGAGGTCGGCTCGCTGGAGAAGCTGACTTCCAGTTCCGGTTCCGCCGCCAGCGACCGCACCGCGACCGAGACGGCGCGCTTGAACGGCTCTGACGGAGATTCTGGCTTCACGCCACCAGGACCTTGGCGGCGCTTTCCGGCAATTCCTCGCCGAAGCAGCGCTGGTAGAATTCCGCCACCGAAGCGCGTTCCAGCTCATCACACTTGTTTAGGAAGGTGAGGCGGAAGGCAAAGCCGATATCGCCGAAGATCTCTGCATTCTGCGCCCAGGTGATAACGGTACGCGGGCTCATCACCGTGGACAGGTCGCCCGCCACGAAGGCATTGCGGGTCATGTCGGCCAGCCGCACCATCGCCGAAATCGTCTTCTTGCCTTCGGCGCTGCTGTAGTTTGACGCCTTGGCCAGCACGATTTCTTCTTCGGCCTCATGCGTGAGGTAATTGAGGGTGGTGACGATGCTCCAGCGGTCCATCTGGCCCTGGTTGATCTGCTGGGTGCCGTGGTACAGGCCCGTGGTGTCGCCCAGACCGATGGTGTTGGTGGTCGAGAACAGGCGGAAAGCCGGATGGGGGTGGATCACCTTGTTCTGGTCCAGTAGGGTGAGGCGGCCAGACACTTCCAGCACGCGCTGTATCACGAACATCACATCGGGGCGGCCGGCGTCATATTCGTCGAACACCAGCGCCACGGGGCGCTGCAGTGCCCAGGGCAGCAACCCTTCGCGGAACTCTGTGACCTGCTGGCCGTCCTTCAGCACGATGGCGTCCTTGCCGATCAGGTCGATACGGCTGACATGGCTGTCCAGGTTGATGCGGATGCAGGGCCAGTTCAGCCTTGCGGCGATCTGTTCGATATGCGTGGACTTGCCGGTGCCGTGATAGCCCTGAACCATGACGCGGCGGTTGAAGGCAAAGCCCGCCAGGACGGCGAGCGTGGTTTCGCGGTCGAAGCGATAGGCGGGATCGATCTCCGGCACATGCTCGCCGCTCGTCTTGAAGGCGGGGACTTTCATTTTGGTCTTGATGCCGAACAGCGACGCGGCATCGACGGTCGTGTCGGGGACCGAATTGGTATTCAGGGTTTCTGTGTGTGTGCTCATCAGTCCAGTCCTGGGACGCCGCAAGATAACGCGGAGTCGCGCCCGTTCAGGTGAGGAGGCCTGAGGCGCGCAGCACGCCATAGGCTTTGATGACCTGTTTCAGCCGTTCTTCCGCGCCCCGGTCGCCGCCATTCGCGTCGGGATGAAAACGCTTCACAAGTTCCTTATACCGCGCCTTTATCTCGATCAAGGTGGCGCCGTGCGGCAGCTGCAGCGTGTCCATGGAAATGCTCTGGAGCCGCGTCAATTGACGTTCCGGACGGCGCACGGCGGTATCGTCGCCGTCCTCTGCAAACATCGCATGTCTGTCACGCACCCCGCCCAGAGGGCTCTGGCCCATGCGGGCGCGGGCGCCGCGCTTGCCCAGGGGCCAAGTGGGGCGGTGGCCGGTCAGGGCCTCTTCCTTGAAGCGCTGGATGTCGTTGTCGTCCATCCCCTTGAAATAGTCCCAGGACTCATTGTGGGCGCGGGCATGAACGGCGCAGTACCAAATATATTCGGTCAGGTTCTTGGGTGACTTGGCGACGCGGCAGTCGCCAGCGCGGATGCAGTCCGGCGCCTCGCACATGCGGGTTTCCAGTTCCACCTTCTTCGCCTTGCCAGGCTTGATGCGGATATCGCTTTTGAAACGCGACGGACGAGGTTGAACCATTGAACAATTATGGGATCGAAAGCGTAAAAGACAAGAAAACGTAGTGCTTGACTTTTTCCCGGCTCAGGTGAACCTTAAGGATGAACTGGCTGGTCCGGTGCATGCCTTCTCGCTGTCGGCGCTTACGCCTTCCGAGGCGCAGAAGCGTTAACCGCCGGGATCACCCGCACCGCGATGATCTGGTTGCGCTGCCGGCGCATGATCTCGAATATGAACCCGAAGAACGCAAAACGCTGGCCCACATCCGGGATTGTGCCGGATTGGGAGATCACCAGCCCTGCGATGGTGGTGGCGTCGTCTTCCGGCAGGCTCCAGCCCAGATCGCGGTTCAGATCGCGCACTGGCACGGTGCCGTCCACCAGATATGAGCCGTCGGGCCTGGCGCGCACAAGCGGCCGCGACGGGATGCGATTCTCGTCAGGCAACTCGCCGAGAATTTCCGACAAGATGTCGCCGGGCGTGATCAGGCCCATCAAAGCGCCATATTCATCCACCACCAGCGCCATATGGGTGCGCCGCGCGCGGAAGGCTTTGAACTGCTCTTCCAGAGAGGTGGTGTCGGGCACGAACCAGGGCTCGCTTGCCAGCACGGCGATATCCACCTTGCCCAGCTCGCCCTTTTCCAGCAGCGCCTGCGCAAGGTTATTGACGTGTAAAACGCCGACGATGTTGTCCGGCATCTCGCGCCACAGCGGCACGCGGGTATAACCGGCCTTGTGCACCGCGCTCATGATCTCCGTCGGCGGGTCTTCGGCGTTGATGGTGAACATTTCGGTGCGGTGGACCATTACGTCGGAGATGTCCATCTCGCCGAAGCGAAAGACATTGTGAATATAGCCCGCCTGTCCGCTTCCCATCTTGCCGTGTTCGGCGGAAACCTCGACCAGCCCCTCGATTTCGGAATCGGTCAGGATGTCATGATGTGGCGCTTCCTGCCGCGCAGGGGGTAGGCGATCCACAGCGCCACCGGTTCGGGTTCGCGGATGGCGAGGGTCTTGGGCACCTGTTCACCCAGAACGATGTGCAATGACGAAAAAACCAGGAAGCCGACAACGAACGAAGTGAAATGCAGTCCTGGTGCCGACATGTGCAGCGGCGCGAGCGCGGGCTTCACCAGCGCGGCGACCGTGGGCTCACCGATCCAGCCCAGGCCCAGCGAGGCCATGGTGATGCCGAGCTGGCAGCAGGCCAGATGGGCTTCGATGTTGCGCAAGATGCTCTGAACCAGCCGCGCGCCCTTCCGGCTTTCCTCGACAAGCGTGTCGATACGGAAGGTGCGCGCCTTGACCAGCGCAAATTCTGCGGCGACGAAGAAGGCGTTCGCGGCTAGGAGGAAGGCAGCAAGCAGTAGATCGATGATGTTAGAACTCATCTTCTGGCGATGGTGTCGGCAGGCATGTGGATGATGCTCGGTGAAAAGACAGTAATGATAGCCGTAATTCAGCTCTCCGTCAGAGCCAATTTTACGGCATCTAGCGGCACATCACGGGTGACAAAGGCCTGCCCCAGCCCCTTGAGCAGTATGAAGGTTAGCTTGCCGTCCGTCACTTTCTTGTCATGGGCCATGGCGGCGACCAGTTCGTCCGTGCGGGGGCGGCTGCCCGGAATGTCGGCGATGGAGGCGGGCAGGCCGATCGCCTTGAGGTGGCGGATGAAGCGTTCGGCGTCCTGGCCGGGACACAGACCCAGATTTACCGACAGTCGTAAGGCCAGCGCCATGCCTATGGCGACGCCTTCGCCGTGGATCAGGCGGATGTCGGCTTTCATCTTGCACGAATGCGCAACGGCCTTGACCATGGCGGCGCTGTCGCCGGCCAGCGCCTTGGCGCCGTTGGCTTCCAGCCATTCGAAGAAGTCGGCGTCGCCCAGCGCGCCATACTTGGCGACCTCGGCATATCCGGCCAGCAATTCGCGCCTGGGCAAGGTGGCCAGCAGCGCCGTATCGGCGATGACGATGCGCGGCTGATGAAACAGACCGATAAGGTTTTTGCCCTGGGGCGCGTTGATCGCGGTCTTGCCTCCAACCGAGGAATCCACCTGGGCCAGGAGCGTGGTGGGGATTTGCGCGAAAGCCACTCCGCGCTTGAGAACGCCGGCCGCAAAGCCGGTGAGATCGCCGATCACCCCGCCGCCCAGCGCGATGACAAGACCCTTGCGGTCGATCTCCATGTCCAGCAGCGCGCCGCTGAGCTTTTCCAAGCCCCCGAAACTCTTGCTGACTTCACCGGGCGCCATCACAATGGGGCGGGCGTTGATGCCGGAGTTGTCGAGCACATTCAGCAAAGGTTGGAGGTGAATTTTCGCCACATGCTCGTCGGTCACCACGGGCACAACACCCTTGGCCATAGATTTCAGCAAATCGCCCGCGCGCGCTAAGGCGCCCGCGCCGACATGGATGTCATAGGCGCGTTCGCCAAGGCCGACTGTGATGGTCTCGCTCATGCGCCTTCGCATAGTCCATGGGAGGCGAGGGCTGCAACGATCTTGTCGAGCAAGACGGCATGGGGCTCGTCGCCCGATTCAAGCACCATGTCGGCCAGGGCATAAGCGGGTTCACGCTGCGCCAGAAGATTTTCCAGGGTGCCGCGCATATCGTCGTTGGCCAGAAGTGGGCGTGTCTGGTCGGCTTCTTGGCGCTTGCGCACCCGGCCAAGCAGGATGTCAATCGGCGCCTTCAGCCAGATGGTGAAGGCACCCGTCTTTATGGCGGCGCGGGTTGTTTCATCCATATAGGCACCGCCGCCGGTGCCCAGCACATGCGGTTTCTCAGCCAGCAGGCGCGCGATGACGCTGCGTTCCAGGCGGCGGAATTCCGGCTCGCCATACTTGGCGAAAATTTCCGCCACTGTCATGTCGGCGGCGGCTTCGATCTCGTGATCGGCGTCGGCGAAGGGCACTTCCAGCTGTGTAGCCAGCCGCTTGCCGATTGAGGTTTTGCCCGACCCCATCATGCCCACCAGTGCCACGGTTTTATTTAGCAACATGAGCACCCGGATACACCAAAGATCGTGCTAAATCTAATCCATGGCACGACGTCCTGATTCCGGGCATCTGATCGAGGCCTTTCTCGAAATGATGAGCGCCGAGCGCGGGGCGGGTGCCAACACCCTGACCGCCTATCGCCGCGACCTGCTGGATTTTTCCGGGCATTTAAGTTCGAAGGGGGCCGATCCCGCCAGGGCCAGCCGCGAACATGTGCGGGACTTTCTGACCGGCCTGTCGACATCGGGCATGGCGGCGTCCACCCAGGCGCGCAAGCTGTCGGCGCTGCGCCAGTTCTATGGCTTTCTCTATGGCGAGGGCATCCGCAAAGATGATCCCACCCATACCATTGAAGCGCCCCAGGCGCGCCGGCCCTTGCCCAAGATCCTGTCCGGCCATGACCTGGAGGCGATGCTGGCAACGGCGGCGCAGGACCGCACGCCGCAAGGTTTGCGCCTGACACTGATTGTCGAGATGCTGTATGGCGGTGGCCTGCGCGTTTCTGAGCTAGCGGGCCTGACCGTGGCGGCGGTTCGCACGCGCGAGAACTTCATCCACATCACCGGCAAGGGCAACAAGGAACGGCTGTCGCCGCTCAGCCCCGCGGCGCGCGAGGCGCTGGATGCCTATTTGGACGTGCGCGCCGCCTTTGTGCCACAGGACGA
>JAPLPI010000172.1 GCA_026400305.1 Alphaproteobacteria bacterium
CTCGTCTTCGCCCAACGGCAAGCGCGTTGAAGTTCGTTTCCCCGATCCTGGCGCGAACCCCTATCTCGCTTATGCGGCGATGCTGATGGCGGGCCTGGACGGTATCGAGAACAGGATCCATCCGGGCGGCCCGATGGACAAGGATCTCTATGCCCTCCCCCCCGAAGAGCTGGCCAAGGTCCCGCAGGTCTGCGGCTCCCTGCGCGAAGCGCTGGACAGCCTGAAGGCCGACCATGGCTTTCTGTTGAAGGGCGGCGTGTTCGACAAGGACTTCATCGAAGCCTATATCGACCTTAAGTACGAAGAGGTCTATTCCTTCGAACACACACCGCATCCGATCGAGTTCAAAATGTACTATTCGGTCTGATCAAAAGATCGCTTCGGAAAAGAAAAGGCCGGACTCACAGCCCGGCCTTTTTCTTTTGGCAGCGGCCGCTCGCTCAAGTTCGCGACGTTCGCAGCTCTCGCAGGTCCACAGGACCTGCTCGCGGTTACGCGACGCTGCACAGGGTCGTGAACCCTGCCACGGCGCCGGGGTGGGAGACCGGGAAGGTCACGAACACCGAGCAGCCCCGGCCAAATTCGCTTTCCCGCCAGGCGCGGCCGCCATCCAGTTCAGCCAGTCCGCGCACCAGCGCCAGGCCAAGACCTGTGCCGCCTGGCGGTCGAAGCGGTTATCGACCTGGTTAAAGGGCGTGAAGATCATGTCGAGCTTGTCGCGCGGGATGCCCGGGCCGTTGTCGCGCACCATAACCTGGAAATCGCCGTTGGCGGCGCGCCCGCCGATCACTTCAATCTTGCCGCCCAGCGACGCGAACTTAACGGCGTTATCTGGAACGCCACGAAGGGCGCCAGAACGCCCATCACCATGTCGGTGAAAGACTCGCCGAAGATGAAGCGCACCGACGCCATCAAGGACAGCGGCAACAGGTTGGCGAAATACATCTTCGTGTTGCTGCCGCGCGCCACCACCAGGCCGGCGATCACCGCCATCACGCAGGCGGCCAGGAATATGTGGTTGAGGCCATTGCCCGGTTCCCAGCAAAGCCAAGGAAGCCAGCCCCAGGCAAAGCTGCCAAAGACCTGGATCATGACAAAGCATTGCAGCCAGGAATTAGTATCGCCTTCGTCGTCGTTATAGTGTTCGTAGGCGGTGGCCATCAGCGCAGCGGCGCCCATCGCGGCGGTCACCGCCAGAGGCACAAACAAGGACTTGGCAAAGCTGACATGGCCGAAGGCGCCGGTGGAACAAAGGATGGCGGCGGCTAGCGCCCAAAGCGGCGAGGCGACGCTGGTATTGCGCGCCGTGTTGGCAGCGAGCGACAACTGCGCCTTGACGACGCGCGGCTCACTCTCATGGCACTCGGTGATAAAGCCCAACAGCGACACGCGACTTACCCTTAAGTTATGGGGTCATTATTGCACCGGGGCTCTTAATAATACCTTTGGTCGGGCTATTTTTCGCCGCGCCAGATTTGGGCTCGCTTTTCACGCTTAAGGAAAAGTAAAACAGGGTCGCAAACAACGCGAATCGCGCCAGTGTGCACTGCACCGTTCACCTAGATTTCCCCCTTAGATTGAAGTTATGGCCAAGAATAATTCCGACCTTTTCGACAGCTCGTCCAGTGCCTCCAAGGCCTACACCGCCAAGGACATCGAGGTGCTGGAGGGTCTGGAACCCGTGCGCCGCCGTCCAGGCATGTATATCGGCGGCACCGACACCAACGCCCTGCACCATCTGGCGGCCGAGATCATCGACAATTCGATGGACGAAGCTGTGGCCGGCCATGCCAGAAACATCCAGATGGAACTGAAGCCCGGCAACGTGCTGGTGGTGCGCGACAATGGCCGCGGCATCCCGGTGGACCCGCACCCCAAGTTCAAGAACAAGTCGGCGCTGGAAGTCATCATGACCACCCTGCATGCCGGCGGAAAATTCGACGGCAAGGCCTATGACATGTCGGGCGGCCTGCATGGTGTCGGCGCCTCAGTGGTCAACGCGCTCTCCGAATGGATGGAAGTGGAAGTGGCGCGCGACAAGCACGCCCACAAGATGCGCTTCGAGCGCGGCCATGCAATCGGCAAGCTGAAAGACTTGGGCGTCGTCAACCGCCGTGGCACCATCACCAGCTTCAGGCCCGACGAGAAGATTTTCGCCGACCTCCAGTTCTCGCCGACCCGTCTTCACCGCATGGCCAAGTCCAAGGCCTATCTGTTCCGCGGCGTGGAAATCCACTGGTCCTGTGATCCTTCGCTGATCACCGACGAGACCCCGGCCGAGGATGTGCTGAAGTTCCCCGGCGGATTGCTGGATTTTCTCAGGAGCGAGATCGGCAAGACCCCCACCGTTACGCTGCGGGAATTCTCGGGGCGCACCGAGAACAAGGACGGACGCGGCGCGGTGGAATGGGCGGTGACCTGGGCGCCGTCGCGCGATCCCTTTACCCGCTCGTATTGCAACACCATTCCCACCCACCAGGGCGGCACCCATGAACAGGGGCTGCGCAACGCCCTGACCAAGGCGCTGCGTACCCAGGGCGAACGCGTCAACAATCGCAAGACATCCCTCATAACGGCCGAGGACGTGATGGACTCGGCCTGCGCCGTGCTGTCGGTCTTCATCCGCGAACCCGAATTCCAGGGCCAGACCAAAGACAAGCTTTCATCCCCGGACGCCCAGCGCCTAGTGGAAAATGTGTTGCGCGATCATTTCGATCATTGGCTGGCGGAAAGCCCGGCCGAAGCCGGCAGGCTGCTAGAGTTTGTGATCGAAGCCGCCGAGGACAGGCTCAAGAAGCGGCAGGAAAAGGAAACCAAGCGCAAGTCGGCGACACGCAAGCTGCGCCTGCCCGGAAAGCTAGCCGATTGCTCCAAGGGCGCGGCCGAAGGCACCGAGATCTTCCTAGTTGAAGGAGACAGCGCCGGCGGCAGCGCCAAGCAGGCACGAGACCGCGCCACCCAGGCGATCCTGCCCTTGCGCGGCAAGGTCCTGAACGTGGCGTCCGCCGGCGCCGGCAAGTTGCAGCAGAACCAGGAATTGTCCGACCTGGTGCAGGCACTGGGCTGCGGCACGGGCTCGAAATACAGCGCGGGCGACCTGCGCTATGACCGCATCATCATCATGACCGACGCCGACGTGGACGGCGCCCATATCGCATCGCTGCTGCTGACCTTCTTCTATCGCGAGATGCCGGGCCTGATCGAAGACGGCAAGCTGTATCTGGCGATGCCGCCGCTCTATCGCCTGACCCAGGGCGGGAAGACCATCTATGCCCGCGACGATGCCGACCGCGAACGCATCCTCAAAAAGGAATTCCGGGCCGGCGCCAAGGTGGAAGTGTCGCGCTTTAAAGGCCTAGGCGAAATGATGCCGGCCCAGCTCAAGGAAACCACCATGCGGCCGGGCCATCGCACCCTGCTGCAGGTCCACATCCCCAAGGATGACGTCAAAGAGACAGAAAACATGTTCGAGCGCCTGATGGGCAAGAAGCCGGAACTGCGCTTCCAGTTCATCCAGGAGAATGCCAAGTTTGCGGCCGAGGTCGTGGACGTCTAGCGCGTCGGCACCGCGATGGTCGTCGCCAGAAAAGTCTGGCCGCCATTCTGGGAGGGCACCGCTTCGGCGGCAGGGCTGCCCGACGGATGCGGCGCCTGATCGCCCATAACGCGGCCCAGCACGACATCTGCGCGCGCGGCGGAGAATTGCGTAGCGGGCGCGTCCAGCCCCAAGACCTCAGGACGCGACTGGGCGAATACCGACAAAAGCCAGATGGCGGCGGCCAAACCGCCAAGTCCCCAAATTTGCACCACAATCCCCAGCCGGTTTCGCCTGAAACGTGAAAATACAGGCATAACTTGCATTTTGGGGAAATATGCCTATTTTGTACTGTCATAAGTGTCGTGCTGCCATTTGGGCGCCCGACCTGGGCGCCACATGTCGCGCCCCTTTTTCAGGAGCGTGCTACGACAAGTGTGACGACCTCCGGCGCGGAAGCCGGATTAGACGAAGTCATTGAAAATTCTGAGACTTCCTCAATTGTGATCCCCGCCGATCAGCCAGTTTCCACGGGCTTTCACAGCTTGGGTCTGTCCCACGACCTTCTGCGGGCGGTGACCGACAGCGGTTACTCCACCCCTACGCCGATCCAGGCCCAGGGCATCCCCCTTGCGCTGCAGCGACGCGACATGATCGGCATCGCCCAGACCGGAACCGGCAAGACTGCAGCATTTACGCTGCCGCTCCTGACACGTCTGGCCACTGGCCACTCCAGCCCGGGGCATATCCGCGGCCTGTTCCTCGCGCCCACCCGGGAACTGGTAGTCCA
>JAPLPI010000268.1 GCA_026400305.1 Alphaproteobacteria bacterium
GTCCATGTATCCCGGCTGATAGTCGGATTTGTGCGCCATTATGCCCCCAGTTTTACAGCAAAAGTAGCCGGACTATAGCAAACGCCGCAGCGCCAGCAACTTGGTTTATTAAGCATTGTGATCAAGGGGGTTGGGTCCGCAAGAGGATGGCGATGAAGAAAAGGAAATCATACCGGTGAGAGTGCCGCCGCATCCGGCATGGTTTCCAGTGGGCGTGGCGATTTTATGGCGCAAAAGTTCCCGCCCTCAGCGCATATCCATCGCGGTGAGATAGAGATCCAGCATGGCTTCCTGTTCCTGGAAGTCCGCCTTGTCCAGCTTCCGCACGCGGATCACCTGCCGCATGATCTTGGTGTCAAAGCCGGTGCCCTTGGCCTCGGAATAAACTTCCTTGATGTCAGCCGACAAAGCGGCGCGCTCTTCTTCCAGTCGCTCGATGCGGTTGATGAAGGATTTCAGCTGGTCTTTGGCAAAGCCGGATTTGGCCATTTCAGGGAACTCGATTTTCAAAGGGGGGACCCTACAGCTGCGGCGCAAAGCGGTGCAACGCTTATTTGCCCATATCCACCAGCGCCTCATCGAGGATGGGTTTCAGGCGCCGCGCAAAGTCTTGTGCCTCACCAATGCTGCCAATCAAGTCCTGCCGTATCTCGATCAGGACATGCGGCAAGCCGCGCAGGGTGCCGTGTATATTCAATGTGTCGCCGTCCAGCGCGCCGGTATAAGGCTCGTTGTCGCCCACCACGAAACCGGCCTGTTCCAGCCGCGCCATCAAGGGCGCCGCCAGTCTTTCGTCGCGGTCATACAATACGCCCACTTCCCACTTTCGCGGCACCGTCTTCCAGCTGGGTGTGAAGCTGTGGATCGACGGGATCACGGCGTCGGGACCCATGCGGTCCAGCTCGGCGGTGATGGCGGCATGATAGGACGCATAATAGGCCGCGATGCGCCGCGCCACTTCGGCGGCGTCCGCGTCGCGGTTGCCAGGAATAATGCTGCCATCCGAAAGCTTCATCACAATGGTGGGATCGTCCGCCCCCCGGTTGAGGTCGATTACCAGCCGCGACCAGCGCCCCAGGAACGCCGGCGCATCCCAGGCCGCTGCCAGGGCGCGCGTGACCGTCGCGGCCCCGATGTCATGGGCGATGTGGGTGGCAAACAGGCCCTGGTCCAGCCCTAGCGAACCGAACCCCGGTGGCAGGGCGTTGGATCCATGGTCGCACAGCAGCAGCAAGCCGCTTTTCGTGCCCTGGATGGCCTCAAAGGCGTTTTCCGTCATGCGGCCGCCATATAGGATCGGGATACGTTGACGACCAAGCACTTTCGCGCGAGACAGACTGAAGATGCGTCGCACGACCCTCCTCCTGGCGGTGACTTTGGGCCTGTCGGCCCCTCTGGCGGCATTACCGGCGCATGCCGCCTTGAAGCTCTGCAACAAGACCGGCCAGGCGGTGCGCAGCGCCATCGGCCGCTTCGACGGCACCAACTGGACCAGCGAAGGCTGGTGGACGGTTGCGCCCAAGACCTGCACCGCCCTGCTGACCGGGCCGCTGCAGGGACGCTTCTATTATCTTTATGCCACCGACGGCGGAGCGGGCATCTGGGAAGGCAAGACCAAGTTCTGCGTCGCCCCCGAAAAGCGCTTCAAGTCGGTAGGCCGCGGCACCTGCGCCGCGCGCGACTTCGACCGCCGCGGTTTCTTTGAAGTGGATACGGGCAAGAAACCCGACTGGATCCAAACTCTTTCGAATTAGGATTCCTGATGCGCCGCCGCAGAAAAACAAAAATCCTGGCCACATTGGGTCCGGCTTCCAACACACCCGAGAAGATGCGCGAGCTGTTCGAGGCCGGTGTGGACGTCTTCCGCATCAATATGAGCCACACCAGCCACGAGATGCTGGGCAAGATGCACAAAGACCTGCGCGCCTTGTCGGAGGAAGTGGGCCGGCCCGTCGGCATCCTGTGCGACCTGCAGGGCCCCAAGATCCGTCTGGGCAAATTGTGCGGCGGCCCGCGCATGCTGGTAGAAGGCGAACGCATCAAGCTGATCCTGGGCGAAACCAGCGACAAGCCGGAGGAAATACCGATTCCGCATCCGGAAATCTTCCAGGCCATCAAGCAGAAGCATGCGCTCATCATCGACGACGGCAAGGTGCGGCTGCGCCTGCTGCGCAAGGCAGATACTTTCGCCGAAGCGGTGGTGGAAGTGGCGGGCGAGATCAAGGACCGGAAGGGCGTGAACATGCCCGACACTTTGCTGCCCATGTCAGCCATGACGCCCAAGGACCGCGCCGACCTGGATGCGGCGCTGGAACTGGGTGTGGACTGGATCGCGCTTAGCTTCGTGCAGCGCCCCGAGGACGTGGCGGAACTGAAGAAGATCGTGGCGGGGCGCGCCGGCGTGCTGGCCAAGATCGAAAAGCCCAAGGCGCTTGCCTCGCTGGCCGGAATCCTCGAACTGGCCGACGCGCTGATGGTGGCGCGCGGCGATCTGGGCGTGGAAATGCCGCTAGAGCGCGTGCCTGGCCTGCAGAAGCAGATCACCCGAGCCGCCCGCAAGGCTGGCAAGCCGGTGGTGGTCGCCACCCAGATGCTGGAAACCATGATCAATTCGCCCATGCCCACCCGTGCGGAAGTCTCGGACGTGGCGACGGCGGTGTTCGACGGCGCCGATGCGGTGATGCTGTCGGCGGAATCGGCGTCGGGCTCGTATCCGGTGGAAGCGGTGCAGACCATGGACCGCATCGCCTGCGCCATCGAGGATGACGAGCTGTATCATTCCATCATCGAGGCCCAGCGCGGCACGCCAGAAAAGACCACGCCCGACGCCATCATGGCGGCGGTGCATGAAGTCACCCAGACCATCGAGGCGCGCGCCATCGTGTGCTGGACCAAGTCCGGCATCACCGCGCTGCGCGCTGCGCGCGAACGCTCCACCGCGCCGATCATCGCGCCAACCCCCAGCATCGAGACTGCGCGCCGGCTTTCGCTGGTGTGGGGCGTCCATAGTGTCATCACCGAAGATATCCGCGACTTCGACGACATGGTGAAACGCGCCAGCCAGATCGCGCGACAGGAAGGCTTCGCCCAGGCGGGCGAGCGCATCGTCATCACCGCCGGCGTGCCGCTAGGCACCACCGGCGCCACCAACATGCTGCGCGTGGCGTTCGTCACAGACGAAGACTAGCTCGTCAGGTCGCAACTCGGCATCTTGAAGTCGTCTGCGACACGCTGGGGCGTGTAGGTAAACTTGTAGCCCAGGCTGAGATATTTCTGCGCCTTGGGGCTGTATTCCAGGATCTTGTAGGTATCGGTGCGGGGCCAGAACTGGCCGCCTACGGTCTCCACGCCCAGGGTCAGGATGTCATCGGCCAGCTTCCAGCGGCCTTCCTGAATATCGTCCTTCGGCGGCTTGCCCTTGATGCAGACGCGATACTCGCCGCGCCAGGTGCCGTCGGCGCGCATGCGGTCGATATACATGGCGGACTTGTCGTCAGGCTGACCCTGCCCGAACCAGGTGCCGACCATGGTGGACGGCGCGGCCTGCGCCTGCACCGCCGACAGCAGAAGAACGGCGGCGAGCCAGCGCATGGTTCTAAATATCCCGTCCCTCGACACTCTGGGTCAGTTCGCGAATCTTGTGGGTCGCACCTTCCAGTTGCGGGTCCAGGTCCAGGGCACGGCGGTACAGTTTCAGCGCGCCGACCTTGTCGCCATAATCTTGCAGCATGTCGCCAAGCTCATTTAGGGCTTTGAAATGGCGCGGATTGAGCAGCACCACTTTCTGCAGCGAGACTAGCGCGGCGGTGTCGTTGCCGTTCGCCTGCTCCATCCCGGCTTTGGCATGCCAGCCTTCGGCATAGTTGGGCGCGATGTTGGTCACCGCTTCCAGCAGCTTCTTGGCAGTCTTTTTGTCGGCGGTGGCCAGCGCGGCATTGGCGCGGGTCATCAGCAAATCCACGCTGGGGCTGCCCGAGGCGCGGAACATGGCGATCAGCTTCTGTTCGATGGGATGGGCGTCTTCGGCGCTTTCCGCCTTTTTGAGCTGGGCGAAAAGCTGCTCTTCGCTGGTCGCTTTGGGCGCTGGCGCGGCCAAGGCAGCACCAGAAATCAGAGCCAAGGACAGGAAAACGGCTGAGCGCATGGGTCCAGCCTAATGCGGCTTTGTGGCCAATTCCAGATTGCCCGGCTTGGGGCCGCCTTCCGCCCAATCCAGCAGTTCCGCCAGTCGGCGAA
>JAPLPI010000420.1 GCA_026400305.1 Alphaproteobacteria bacterium
TACGTCTTGAAGCTGAAGGGCGGGCGGGGGATTGTTCATGCTGACTCGGATAAAGTGACGATGGTGCGCGGATTCAAGCTGCTGCTTAGCATAGTTCTGCCCCTGATCATGGCGGGAGCGGGGCAGGCATGGGTGGCGCCCGTCAAAATTCTCGCTTTGGGCACAAGCATCACCCAGGGCTACGGCCTGCCGCCAGGCACCGATTTCACCGTGCAGCTGCAGGCCGCCTTGAAGCGTGACGGGATCGACGCGGTGGTGACCAATGCCGGGGTCAGCGGCGATACCTCGGCCGGCGGGCTGGCGCGACTGGACTGGTCGCTGGCCGATCATCCCAACGCGGTGATCCTCGAGCTGGGCGGCAACGACATGCTGCGCGGTATCGCGCCGGCCGAAACCGAAAAGAATCTGCGCGCCATCCTGGCCCGGCTTGGGAGCGCGCACTTGCCGTTGCTGCTGACCGGCATGCATGCCCAGCGCAACCTGGGCGCCGATTATGTCAAGCAGTTCGACGGGATTTATCCGCGGCTGGCCAAAGAGGCGGGTGTGCTATTCTATCCCTTCTTCCTGGAAGGCGTGGCGCTCAATCCCAAACTCAATCAGGCGGACGGCATGCATCCCAATCCGGCGGGTGTGAAGATCGTGGTGGCGCGCATCCTGCCGCTGGTGAAAAAGCTGGTGGGGCGTTGATGCTGCGCAAGCTGCTCTCGGTCAGTGGCTTTACGCTGTTGTCGCGCATCACGGGTTTTGCGCGCGACGCGCTGCTGGCCTGGACATTGGGCGCCGGCGTGCTGTCCGACGCATTTTTCGTCGCCTTCGTATTTCCCAACAATTTCCGCGCCATCTTCGGCGAGGGCACGCTCAATCCGGCTTTCCTGCCGCGCTATGCCAGCTTGCGGGCGCGGGGCGAGGACGCCGCTGCGGCCAAGTTCGCCGATACCATTTTCGCCTGGCAGATGGCGATGCAGATCGTGCTGCTGGTGCTGGCCACCCTCTTCATGCCGTCCATCATCCGGGTGCTGGCGCCCGGTTTTATGAACAATCCTGAACAATTCGTGCTCACCGTGTCGCTGGCGCGCATCACCTTTCCCTATCTGATGCTGACATTGGTGGCGGTGCAGCTGTCAGCCATGCTCAACTCTATTGAGAAATTCTGGGCCGCGGCCGCCTGGTCCAACCTGCAGAACCTGGCGATGATCGCCACCCTGATCGCCTGGCACTGGTTTCCCAATGCCGCTTATGCCGCGGCCTGGGGCGTGCTGCTGGGTGGTGTCGCACAGTTGGTCTTCATCCTGTGGGCCGGCGCGCGCGAAGGCTTGTGGTTGCGCCTGGGTTTGCCGCGCTGGTCGCCGCAGGTGGCGGAGTTTTTCCGCGCTTTCGCCGCCGTGACAGTCGGCGCCGGCAGTGTGGTGATCGCGCCGTTCATCGACACGATCCTGGCCAGCTACCTGCCGTCGGGCAGCCGGACGGCGCTGTATTATGCCGACCGCCTCAACCAATTGCCGCTGGGAGTGCTGGGCATCGCGATCGGCACGGTGCTGCTGCCGGAAATGTCAGCGCGCCTGGCCAAGGGCGATAGTGCCGGGGCGCATGCGGCGCAGAACCGGGCGGCGGCGATGAGCCTGCTGCTGACTTTGCCTTTTATGGCCGCTTTCCTGGTCATTCCCGGCACCCTGATGCGCGCGGTGTTCGCGCATGGCGCCTTCGACGGCAATGCCGCCACCATGGCGGCGGTGGCGCTGGCCGCCTATGGCATCGGATTGCCGGCCATGGCGCTGGTGCGGATCCTGGCTTCGACCTTTTATGCCCGCCATGACACCGCCACGCCGGTGCGCGCGACCCTGATCGCCATGGTCTGCAACATCGCGCTGAAGCTTTTTTTCGTCTGGGGCCTGTCCCTGGGCGTGGCGGGGCTGGCGCTGGGCACGGCGCTGGGCGCCTGGATCAATATCGCGCTTCTGACCTGGCTGGGGCGCAGCCGTGAACTGTTGTCGATCGAGCGGCAATTCGTGCGCGCCCTGCCGGCGTCGCTGCTGGCAGCGGTCGCGGTGGGCGGCGGGGCATGGGCGGGCGCGCATCTGTTGCAA
>JAPLPI010000085.1:0-2927 GCA_026400305.1 Alphaproteobacteria bacterium
TGGGTCCGTTCCAGGTCGCATCCTTGGCGCGGCCACCATCGCCGCCGTAACCCTTGGCGCCGGTGCCTGCGATGCGGGTTAGCGCTTTCTTGCGCGGGTCGATGGAAAAGACTTTGTTTCCCTCACGCAGGATCAGATACATGGTGCCGTCGGGCGCGCTATCAATGGATCGTGGGCCGTGCAGCGCAGTGGCCAGCGGCGCGATGCTGGGCGTATCGCTGACATCGCCATTGCCGGCAAAGGTGGTGATGACCCCGGTCTTGGCATCGCGGCGGCGGATGTGGTTGTTCTGGATATCGCAGATGTAAAGATTGTCGTGCCGGTCCAGCGCGATGCTGTGCGGCTGTTTCAGCAGTGCGCTTGTTGCAGGTCCGCCATCACCGCCGAAACCGGGTTCGCCCGTGCCTGCAAAGGTTGAAACAAGGCCCGTGCGCGCCTCGATCCTGCGGATGACGTGGGCGTCCCGCTCGGCCACCAGCATGTTGCGGTGGCTGTCGAAACGCAATTCATGCGGGGCGCTGAGCTGTGCGGCGGTCGCCTTTTCGCCGTCGCCGGCATGGCCCTTGATGGTGTTGCCCGCCACCACCGACACTTTGCCGGATTTCATTTTGAGTATGCGGTTGCTGCCGAAATCGGCCCAATACAGCGCGCCATCAGGGCCGATGCACACGCCATAGGGTTGATCGAGTTTGGTGGCCAGCGCTGCGTCGCCATTCTGCGCCACGCCCTGCACGCCACAGCCCACGACGGTGACGATGCGCTTTTCCGCGGCATGCGCGCCGGCGGCGAATGCCAGCCCCGAAACGATGGTTGCGCGGCGCGTCAGGTCCATCTTCACGGCGCCGGCTCGCCCGTCGCCGCGATCAGCAGATGCACGAATTCCTTCATCTTGTCGCCGTCGATCCAGCGCACCACCGCCACCATGTCGTGCTGGTAATCCACGAAGATGATGTTGGCGCCGTCACCGTTATACGAAAGGCTGTCCTCGCGCGCCGCCGGATAGCGCTGCTTGCCGGTGTTCAGATACCAGTTGCAGAAGCCGTAGCCGGGATTGGGCACGGTCGGGGTGCGCGCCATCGCCACCCATTTTTCCGACAGCACCGTCTTGCCGCCCCACTTGCCCTTGTTGAGACCCAAAAGGCCCAGCCGCGCCTGATCACGCGCCGAGATGAACATGCCCCCGCCCCAATGGCCGCCGCCACTGACGACCTTGATGCGCTTGCCGTCGATTTGCGTGAAGGCATTGTCATAGCCTTCCCAGTGCCAGCTATCCGACATGCCGATGGGGTCGGCGACATATTCCTTCAACACCTCCGGCAGCGGGCGCTTCCACAAATGCGTCAGCGCCAGGGCCAGCGCGTTCACCCGCACGTCATTGTATTTCCAGGCCTTGCCTACCGGCGGCGGGCCCTTGGCCAGCTCGCTCCAGGGCTTGCCATCATCGGGACGGTCCGCCCACCAGGGCTTGCCCCACATGGTGCCGATCCAGCCCGACTGTTGGCGCAGCATATCGTTCCAGGTGATGGGTTGGTTGTGGGGCAGCGTGAAGTCCGGCGTCGGCTTGACATAGTCGATCACGGGATCATTGATGTTTTTGATCATCCCTTTGTCGAACGCCACACCGGCGGTGGACGACAGGAAGGTCTTGGTCACCGAAAAAGTCATGTCCACATCATGGGTCTTGCCCCATTCGGCGACGATGTAACCGTGGCGGATGATGATGCCGTTTGCGGAGGCATGAGGCTTCAGCGGCCCGATGGGGGCATTGAACGCCTCACCGGCATATTTCAGAGGCACAGAAACGCGCAGGTCGCGGATGTCAGCCATCTTGGCCAGCTCCGGCGGATAAGTCAGCTCGGCGGAAATGGCATAATCTATCGCCGCTTTCAACTTGGCGGGGTCCAGCTTTTCCTGGGCGGGAGTATGGGTGGCCCAGGCCTCGCCTTTAGGCGGGAAATAATCGGCCGCCAGCGCCGGCGACAGGTTCAGCAGCGCAGCGCCCAAAAGCGCATAAGTCATATGTCGCATGATTTTTCCACCCTTTCTGCCAAGCTTCCGGCGAAGGCGGCGCTTTGTCAATTTGCCCGGAAATCCTTGCCGGAATAGGCTTGGGTATAACAAAAAGACTAGGGGATCTGCATGTCATTGTCTTTCGACCGCTCCGCGGCGCTGATCGCGGAGAATACCCAGCACATTGCCGGCGGCATCAACAGCAATTTTCGCATTGGAATGGCGGGCGGGCCGCTGGTGTTCACGCGCGGCGAGGGGCCGTATCTGTTCGACGTCGATGGCAATAAGCTGATCGACTATTACTGCGGCATGGGCGCCATGCTTCTGGGTCATTCGCCCAAAGGCGTGCAGCAGGCGGTTAAGGATCAGGTCGACAAGGGCATCCTCTATGCCGGCCAGTCGGAGATCGAATTCGAAGCCGCCAGGATTTTGTGCGAGCGTATCCCGTCAGCCCAGCGCATCCGCTTCGGTTCCTCAGGCTCGGAAGTGGCGCAGGCCGCGTTCCGCTTGGCGCGCGCTGCCACCGACAAGCGCATCATCCTGAAATTTGAAGGCCATTATCATGGCTGGTTCGACAATATCCTGTGGTCCACCGCGCCGGCCCAGAATGCGGCCGGGCCGGAAGATGTACCGGTGCTGGTGCCGGGCAGCGTGGGGCAAGACCCCATCGATGCCGCGGGGCTGGACGTGATCGGCTGGAACGACCTGTCTAGGCTGGAAGCGCGCCTGGCCAGGGGCGATATCGCCGGCGTGATCATGGAGCCGGCCATGTGCAATCAGGGCGCCATCCAGGCGGCCCCCGGCTATCTGGAAGGCGCGAAGGCGGCGTGTGCCAAGTACGGCGCCATCCTGATCTTCGATGAAGTGATCACGGGTTTCCGTCTGGGCCGCAGCGGCGCCCAGGCGCGCTTTGGCGT
>JAPLPI010000085.1:2933-10494 GCA_026400305.1 Alphaproteobacteria bacterium
GCGGCGCCAAGGCGCGCTTTGGCGTGACGCCGGACATGTCGCTGGTCGCCAAGGCGGTGGCTAATGGTTTTCCGGTGGCGGCTTTGGTGGGCCGCGCCGACCTGCTGGACATGTTCGTCACCGGCGGGGTTTTGCATGGCGGCACCTTCAACGCCCAGCCTGTCACAATGGCGGCGATGGTGGCGACGCAAGCTGCGCTCACCCCGGAAGGCTATGAAAGCACATCAAAACGCGGTGTTCGCCTTCGTGATGGCATCCGCGATATCCTGAAGTCGGCTGGTGTGAAGGCCCAGGTCACCGGCTTTGAGCTGATGTTCCATGTCGCACTGGGGCTGGACGCGCCGGCAAAGAACTATCGCGACCTGCTGAAAACCGACAAGGCGCTGTATGTGAAATTCGCCCATGCCCTGCTCAAGCGCGGCGTGCGGGTGCTGGAACGCGGCGCCTGGTTTGTCTCCTTCGCGCATGACGATGCGGTGATCGATGCGACTTTGGCGGGGGTGAAAGAGGCGACGAAGGAAATCGCCCAATCTTCCTGATTAAGAGGCTTTTTTCTGTTTGAACATTAGCCAGGTCAAAGCGTGGGCGGTGGTGCAGGCCAGCAGTGACAGGCCGAACGCCGCCCAGATGCCGGTGATGCCCAGAAGGACATAGAGGGCAAAGCAGAACACGCCTACTGAGGCCAGCCCCATGGACAGGCCCGCGACGGCTTCCTGCACGGCATGGCGGCCATATTGCAGATGGCTGGAAATGGCGATGATCGAGCCCATTACCGGGAAGGTGGTGAAGATGCCCGACCAGTGGGTGCCAAGCGCCACCGAGAATTGGGTGATGATCAGGGTCAGGCTGGCGCCTGCGATCATGCGCGCCGGCATGCCCCACCAGATATGCTCGCGCTCTTCGTCCGAGGGCTTACCGCGTGGAAAGCAGAATTGCGCGCCGATGAAGGAGGCAAAGGGCAGTATCTCGAGCCAGCGCGAGGCGTCCTGCAGGTTTACCGCCAGCACTGCCATGGCCGCCCAAACCGAAAAGCTGATCAGGGCGCACCACACCCAGTTCAAGGCGCGCGAGCACCAAGCATAGGTCATGGTGAAAGACAGCCACGGCACCAGCCCGAAATAAGCGCCCAGCGCTGCCTGGCTACCGAAGGCCGGTCCCTGGTCCAGGGTCAGGAACACCAGCAGTGGGCCGCCCACGATGGGAAAGCCCGACAGCCAGCCGGCCACGCGCGGACCGTGCCGCCGCTCGATGACGCCGAATAGCAGCAAGGCTAGCGGCACAATGGTCAGTTTGAGGATTAGCAAATCACTTCCCGCCCACGCGCATGTTGACCGGAAACGGCTTGCTCGCCAATTGTGCAGCGCGGCAGCGCTTGCAGGTGGACAAAAAACCACCGAAGGTTTCGCCCTCAAAGGAGCGCAGCATGGCCAGGATTCTTGTCGCAGGCATTTTTCACGAAACGCATTCCTTCACCGGCGGCCGGACCGGTCTAGAGGGCTTCACCATCCATCGCGGCAAGGAAATCACGGCCCGGCGGGGCGATGCCTCGCAGATTGACGGCTTTCTCACCGTGGCCGAGCGTGAGGGGTGGGAGGTTGTACCCAGCGCCGTCTACACCGGCGGCGCCGACGCCACCGTGGACCATGCCGTGTTCGAGCAATTCTGGAGCGAGGTAGAGCCGGTGCTGAAAAAGGCTCTGGCCGATGGACTTGACGGCATCCATTTGTCGTTGCACGGGGCCATGGTCACCAGCGAATGCGATGATCCTGAAGGCGAGCTGATGGCGCGCATCCGCGCCACGACGGGGGCGGAAAAGCTGCCCATGTATTGCGTCGGCGACCTGCACGGTACCTTGACCCCCCGCATGGGCGCGCTGTCCGACGGCATGATCTTCTACCGTGAATGCCCTCACACCGATTCGTTCGACAGCGCGGTTCTGGCGACCGAACTTCTGTCGCGCCACTTAAAAAGTGGCGTACGTCCCAAGCATTTGGTGATGGTGACGCCCATCGTGTGGCCGCCTACCGGCACCGGAACGCGCGACGGCCCCATGCGGGTGCTGGAAGACGCGGCGCGCAGGATCGAAAAGACAGTGCCCGGCGTGCTAGCGGCCAACATCGTCGGCGGCTACGCCTTTTCGGATGTGCCCTATGCCGGTGTGGCGTTCAGCATCATCACCGAAGGTGACGAGGCGGCGGCGCAGGAAGCCTTGCGCGAGCTGGGCCAGATCGCCTGGGACCTGCGTGAAGACGGCATTCCCAAGCAGCACGACCTGGACACGGTGGTGCGCGAGTTCAAGGAAAGCAACTACAAGTTCGGCGGCAAGGGTCCGCTGCTGCTGGTCGAGCCGTCCGACAATATCGGCGGCGGCGCGCCGGGGGACGGCACCGATGTGATGCGGGCACTGCTGAAATACGATATCGAGAAGGCCGGTGTCGCCATCAACGATCCCGAAAGCGTACAGGCGCTGCAGAATGTCCCCATCGGCGGCAAGATCACCTTGCCCATCGGCGGCAAGGGCAGTCCGCTGGACCCCGGCCCCGTCACCCTGGAAGTGGAACTGATCTCCCGCAGCGATGGGGTGTTCGAACTGGAAGACAAGAACTCCCATCTGGTCGGTTCGCTGGGCAAGATCATCCATATGGGCCCTTGCGCGGTGGTGCGCCATCGCGGTCTCACCATTCTTCTCAGTACCAAGAAGCTGCCGCCCTTCGATCTGGGCCAATGGCGCAGCCAGGGGATCAATCCCGAAGAGCTCAGCATTATCGGCATCAAGTCGGCGGTGGGTCATCGCGTCGTCTGGGGCAAGATCGCGGTGGGGGAATATACCGTCAACACGTCTGGTCCCTGCACCTCCGACATCACCCGTTTGCCTTACACCAAGCTGCGCCGGCCGGTGTTTCCGCTCGACAAGATGTCGGCAGGGGGCTGATGACGGTGGATCGCCGGGCCGTTCTGGGCGCGGCAGGCCTTCTGGCTTTTCCGGCCCAGGCCTGGGCCGCCCCAAAAGGCGGCCGCATCATCAACGCCATGATGTTCGCCGAGCCGGCGCACCTGAATTATCCGTTGTTGAACACACGGATCATGCAGGAGATATGCGGCAATATTAACGAAGCGCTGCTGCGGTTCGATTGGAAGTTCAAGCCGCATCCCAACTTGGCGCGCAGCTTTGAAATGTCGCTCGACGGGCTGACCTATACTTTCTACCTGCGCAACGACGTCACTTGGCACGACGGTGTGAAGTTCACCGCCCGCGATGTGGCGTTCAGCTGCGGCACCATGCTGCCCAAGGTTAATCCGCGCAGCCGCAACGCCTTCGGCCAGATCGCCGGCATCGCGATGCCTGACGACTACACGATTGTGTTCAAGTTGAAGAGGCCGGTGAACGCCTTCCTGATGTCCTTCATGGCGTCCAACGCACCTATGATGCCGGCCCATATCTATGAAGGCACCAACTTCCGCACCAACCCCTACAACTTCAAGCCCATCGGTACCGGCCCCTTCAAGTTCGCCGAATGGAAACGCGGTGAATATATCCATCTGGCGCGCAACGACCATTATTGGCGGCCCGGCCAGCCCGGCATGGACGGCATCTATTTCCGCGTCTGTTCCACGCCGGAGCAGCGGCTGGTGGCGATGGAGACCGGCGCGGTGGACATCGCCATGGCCGACGACATCGACACGGTGGTATCCTCACGGCTGAAGGCCAATCCCAATATCGTGACACGCAGCGACGCCTATAATGGCACTGCCGAAATCATGATCATGGAAGCCAATATGCGGCGCTGGCCGTTCACCGACCGCCGCGCCCGCGCCGCCTTCCTGCATGCGGTGGACCGTGAATTTATGGTCAAGGCGATCAATTACGGCGAGGGGAAAGTGGCGCATGGTCCGATCCCCTCCACCGTGCCATTTTACGACGAAAAGGCGCTGGTCAAATATCCCTATGACCCGGTGCGCGCCCGCGCACTGCTGGATGAGATGGGGTGCAAGCCGGGCCCGGGTGGCGTGCGCCATCGCTTCGGCCTGATGCTGGTTCCAGACGGCGGCGGCGCCTGGACCCGCATGGGCCATTACATCAAGCAGTGCCTGGCCGAAGTGGGGTTGCACGCAAATCTGGAAGCCGTCGACTGGCCCACGCAGAGCCGGCGCAGCGGCGACTGGGAATTCGACGTCGACACCAATTCTTATGGCGAATATGGCGATCCGGCCATCGGCACCTCGCGCTTCTATCTGTCGTCCAATATCCGCAAGGGTGTGCCGCTGACCAACCTGCAAGGCTATAGCAATCCAGAAGTGGACCGGCTGTTCGCCCAGGCGGCGGTGGCGGTAGACCCGGCGGAAGCGCAAGCGTGTTACAGCAAGCTGCAGCAGATTCTGACGTATGATGTCGCCATGTTGTGGATGTTTGAGCGCTATCCCCTGTTCTTCCACAACAAGCGGCTGAAGAACGTCATCACGGGCCCCAATGGTCCCGCTGATGGCCTGGGCGCGGTTACGCTGGCATGAAGTTCCACTATATCACCATGCGTCTGGTCAAGACGGTTCTGGTCGCCGTCGCGGTGGTGCTGCTGAGCTTCTTTATGATCCGCTTGGCGCCGGGCGATGCCGCCACCGTAATGGCCGGCCAGTCAGGTTATGCCGACGAAGCCTATATGAAGAGCCTGCGCGCCGAATATGGCCTGGACCAGCCGGTGCCGGTGCAGCTGTGGAAATATGTCAGCGCGGTGGCGCATGGCGATCTGGGCACATCCTATGTCCGCAGCCAGCCGGTCCTGACCATCATCATGGAGCGGTTGCCCAACACCTTGCTGCTGGATGCGTTCGCGCTGGTGGTGGCGGCGGTGGGCGGTATCTGGCTGGGCGGCATCGCGGCCAGGCGACCCGGTTCGGCCATCGACAACGCCACGACAGTGCTGGCGATGTTTTTCTATTCGGTGCCGCAATTTTGGCTGGGCATGATGATGATGCTGGTTTTCGCGGTGTGGCTGGGCTGGCTGCCGCCATTCGGCATCGAAACCATGGGCGCCAATTATACCGGCCTGGCGCGCATGGGCGACGTGGCGGTACATATTCTTCTGCCGGGCACGACCCTAGCCTTATATTTCATGGCCAGCTATGCGCGCCTGACGCGCACCGCCATGATCGAAGTGGCCTATCAGGATTTCGTCAAGACCGCCCGCGCCAAGGGCATTCCCGAGCGCCAGGTGGCGCGCCGCCACATCCTGCGCAACGCCCTGATCCCGCTGATCACCTTTGCCGGCTTGCAGGCGTCGATCCTGGTGGGCGGCAATGTGCTGGTGGAGAATGTCTTCAGCTGGCCTGGGGTGTGAACGCTGGCCTATGAAGCAGTGGACAGCCGCGACAATCCCCTGTTGCTGGGCATCTTTATTGTCACCGCCATTCTGGTCAGCCTGTTCAACCTGGTCACCGATATCGCCTATTCCATCGCAGATCCCAGAGTGGAGTTGGGCAAATGAGTGTGGAGCTGGGGCAATGACCGGTTTTGCCCGCCGCTTTTTTTCTCGTCCCACCGCGCTGCTCGGCTTTGTCGTGTTCGCCGCCATCGTTATCATCGCGCTGGCGGCGCCGCTTTTGTTCGCGCGTGGGCCCTTCGCCATTGTCGGCATGCCGTTACTGCCGCCTGGCTCTCCCGGCCTGCTGGCAGGCAGTGACGTGCTGGGGCGTAACATGATGATCGCGCTTGCCTATGGCGCACGCGTGTCGTTGCTAGTTGGTATTTCGGCTACCCTCTGTTCGACTCTTGTGGGCATTCTGCTGGGGGCGCTGGCTGGTTATTACGGCGGCCTGGTCGATGACCTGCTGATGCGGGTGACCGAGTTCTTCCAGATCATTCCCGCCTTCGTGCTGCTGATGGTGCTGGTGGCTTTTTTGCAGCCCAGCCTAACCTCCGCGATCATCGGCATTGCCCTGATCACCTGGCCGAATGTGGCGCGGGTGGTGCGTGCGGAATTCCTGTCGCTGCGCAACCGGGAATTCGTGGAGGCCGCCCGTACCCTGGGCATGCGCGACACGCGGATCATCCTCACCCAGATCCTGCCAAATGCCCTGCCGCCCATCGTGGTGGTCAGTTCCATGATGGTGGGCAATGCAATTCTGGCAGAATCGGCCTTGAGCTTTCTGGGGCTGGGCGACCCCAATCTTCTCAGCTGGGGCAGCATGATTGGCGGGGCGCGCTCGGCCATGTGGGTGGCGTGGTGGACCACGACCTTGCCCGGCCTCTCCATCATGATCACCGTGCTGGCGCTGAACTTCGTCGGCGACGGACTGAACGACGCCCTCAATCCCCGGCGGAGCCGCTGATGCCGCTGGTTTCCATACAAGGTCTGACGGTCGCGCTGCCGCTTGGCGCGGACCGTGACAAGGCGGTGGATAATGTCAGCATGGACGTGGGGCGCAACGAGATCGTCTGCATTGTGGGCGAATCCGGTTCTGGCAAGTCGCTGACGGCGCATGCCATCATGGGCCTGTTGCCGCGCGGGGTGACGGCGGCGGGCGGCCAGATCCTGTTCGATGGCGTAGACCTTCTGAAAGAAACGTCGCGTGCCTTGCGCAAACGGCGCGGCCGCGACATCGCCATGATCTTCCAGGATCCGATGGCGGCGCTGAACCCGGTAGTGCATATCGGCCACCAGGTGACCGAGCAGATTCGCGCCCATCGCGCCATTTCGGAAGCCGACGCGCTGAAGCAGGCGGGGGCGCTGCTGGGCGAGATGGGCCTGAAGGATGCGTCCAGCCTGCTCAAGGCCTATCCGCACCAATTGTCGGGTGGCCAACGCCAGCGCGTGATGATCGCTATGGCGCTGTCGCTGTCGCCGCAGCTTCTGATAGCCGATGAACCGACCACGGCGCTGGACGTCACCACCCAGGCGCAGATTTTAAAGCTGATCAAGCGCATCCAGGCCGAACGCGAAATGAGCGTGTTGCTGATCACCCATGATTTCGGCGTGGTTGCCGACATGGCCGATAAGGTCGCGGTGATGCGCCATGGCCGGGTGCTGGAAAGCGGAGTGGTGGGCGAGGTATTGGGCAATCCCTCGCACGCCTATACCCGCGCCTTGATAGCGGCTGTGCCGCGCGGCGAAAGCCAGTTGCCGCCGCCGCCCGATGTGCACCCGCTGATTGAGGTTTCCGGCTTGACCAAGCGCTTCCGCCGGGGCGGGTTGTTTTCGCGCGGGGCCGTCAACACGGCGGTCGACAATGTGTCGCTCACCCTCAGCCGGGGCGAAACCCTGGGCATTGTGGGCGAGTCCGGCAGTGGCAAGTCCACCCTGGCGCGCTGCGGCATCCGCCTGTTGGACCCGGACGCCGGCGAGATCCTGCTGGACGGCGCCGACATCGCGCACATGAAATCGGGCGAGCTGCGGCCGCTGCGCCGGCGCATCCAGATGGTTTTCCAGGATCCCTTCTCCTCGCTCAATCCGCGCCAGACCGTCGGCGACATCATCACCATCGGCCCGCGCATCTATGGCGAGGACCCGAAGGAGGCGCGGGCCCGCGCTGCCGATATCCTGCGGCTGGTGGGGCTGAACCCCGAGAC